>JBFEWT010000190.1:0-3011 GCA_041546225.1 Sulfurimonadaceae bacterium | reverse complement strand
GTCGCTGAAGAGCAGTACCACCGGGCGGCGGGCTTTGGACATCCTGCGTGCAAGTTTAAGCGCAGGCATCAGGACGGTTCCCTTGGTCATGATAAGCGACTCGTCGACCCCTTCAAAGAGGTGCAGCAGCAGTTCGGCGTCGTTGGTCAGCGGGGAGAGGACGATGGCATTGGTCGTAAAACCGACCACCCCGAAACGTTCGCGCGTATTATGTCTGACCAGCTCTTTCAGCATCGCCTTGGCCGCCGCGAGCCTTGTGGGTGCAATATCATCGGCCTGCATCGAATAGGAGAGGTCGATCGCGAGGATCACGTCGCTGCCGCCGCGTTCGACCTCAACGGGTTCTTGTTCCATCACCGGACGGCTCAGGGCCACGATGACCAGTGCCACCGCGACGATCATCCACCACCCCTGTATGCCGATACGCTGCAGCTTGCCGTCATGGTGCCATTTCAGCAGCAGCAGTGCCAGTGCGCCCAGCAGCCAGAACGACTCTGCGAAGAGAAAACTCATGCGACTCTCCTGTTAAGCAGGTAGAGCATGAAGAGTATCGCCACAGCAAGCGGTACCGCTGCATAGTATGACTTGTTCAGATAGGCCCTGCTTTTGATATCGGAGCGCTCAAGTGCGTCTATCTGTTCATACACCTCTTCGAGCTCCTCTTTGTTATAGGCAGAGAAATAGCTTCCGTTGCTCTGCTGCGCTATCTCCTGCAGCAACGCCGCATCGAAGCCCCCCTCTTCGCCCATACCGATTGTATAGATCTTCACCCCGTTCTCTTTGGCGATCTCCGTCGCCTCTTTGGGCGAGATGCTGCCGCTGTTATGCTCGCCGTCGGTAAGCAGGATGATCACTTTCGATTCGGCTTTGCTCTGCTGCAGTGCGCGCAGGCTCATCACTATCCCTTCGCCGATGGCCGTGTTCTGGCCCGCCATACCGTGGGTAAGATAGCCTATCATCTCCGCGATGATCTCTTTCTCATAGGTCACGGGAGAAGCGATAAACGCGAAATCTCCATAGAGGACAACACCGACATTGTCTTCGATGCGCTGCATGACAAACGCCTGCGCGATCTCCTGTACGATCTCGAAACGGCTGCGGCGGCTCTCCTCTTCAAAACCCGATGCGTTCATCGAGCCGCTGCCGTCGATACAGAGCACCATATCGATGCCGTGGCGGTTAAGCGGGTCTTCACGGTCGATCATGATCGGCGAGGCCAGCGCCGCCACCAGCAGGATCAGTGTCAACACCTTCACAAGCCATTCGAGCCTGAACCACCCTTTTTTGGGTGACATAAGGTGCAGGTGCACAAAGAAACGCGTTTTGATCTGCTCTTTGCACTTGTAGAGACAATACAACAATGGCACCAACAGCAACACCGCCAACGGATACTCGAAACTCAACCAGTTCATAAGAGATAGTGTACAGATTTTGCCATTAAATATCAGTGATATTGTGAGGATAGAAAAAAAATTGTATAAATTACATATTTTCTCAAAAAAGTATTGACAAACAAGGTGCTTTTGTCTATAATTCCCGTCCACAAACAGAGATGTTTGCGAGTCTCGTTAGCTCAGCTGGTAGAGCACGTCACTTTTAATGATGTGGCCGTTGGTTCGAATCCAACACGGGACACCATTTTTTTACTTTCATCCACTTTTGTGGCCCCATCGTCTAGCGGTTAGGATCCATGGTTTTCATCCATGTTACCGGAGTTCGAGTCTCCGTGGGGTCACCATCTTCACAATAAACAATCACTTTTTTTAAAACACACAAAAATCACATCGTCGATTCCTACATATATTTGAGCCGCTTACATGTGCTTCAAAGATACGCTTGTGCACTATGAAGCGGGTATTCCTACTGGAGATTCAAAAGTTTTTAGATGAGGGAGCCGGGGCTGATGCCCCGTTGAGGATTATGTACGGAATGTATCGAGCTGGTCGTTCAGCTCATTGGTGAGTGTATTGAGATGTTCGGCGGCAGCGGCGATCTCTTCGACATTACGCGCATTGGTGGAAGAGAGGCTGTTGACCTCCTGCACCTGATCGACAATGCCCTGGACCTGCGTACCGGTCTTTTCGAAATCGGCAACCGTTTTTTCGCTGGCAGACGTCGCTTTGTTCACAATGGTAACCGTATCGGAGATCTTTGTCTCGACCTCGTTTGCGACATTGGCAAGGTCCTGGATCTCCTGCGAGTTCCCGCTCATCTGGCCGCTCGCATCGATGATCGCCTGTACGATGATACTGATGGTCGCATTGATCTCTGTCAGTGATTTCTGTGTACGCTCGGCCAGTTTTCTTACCTCGTCGGCAACGACGGCGAAACCGCGGCCATGTTCGCCGGCACGCGCCGCTTCAATGGCCGCGTTGAGCGCAAGCAGGTTCGTCTGGTCGGCAATGTCGGAGATGACTTCAAGAATACTCTTGACCTGCTCGGCATCGACAGAGAGCGTCTCCATACGCTGTGCCAGATCGATCTCGATCTCTGCGGCATGGTGTACTTTGGAGGTCATCTGAACGATGACGTCTCTCGCTTCGCCAAGGAAACTGTTGGCCAGTTCGATCTCGTCTCTGCTTGCATTCGCATCCGCGATGGAGACAGCGATCTCATCATTGATCTTCGCCGCACCCGATGTGGCATTATGGATCAGACGTACCGAGTTTTCAACGTTCTGCCCGACACCGAGTGCCGTAGAAGAGAGCTCCGTGGCGATCGATGCATTCTCCTGCGAGGAAAGCTTCGCATCGTTGATCAGACCGTTGAGCGACTCCAGCAGGGTATTGAAACTTTGTCCCATATCCCGGATCTCCGCCGGGGCGTCGGTATCGACCTTTATCGTCAGGTCATGGTCGTCGCTGATGCGTATCAGGACCGATTTGAAACGCTCGAGCGGTCGCACAAGGCCAAGGTTGAGCATATAGAGCGCTACTACCATAATGAGAGTAAGAATGACAATCGCACTGACAACGATCTCGTTGCGAATACTGTTAGGGACGATCAAGACC
>JBFEWT010000170.1:0-3613 GCA_041546225.1 Sulfurimonadaceae bacterium | reverse complement strand
GCACCGATGAGAGTTCGCGAAAGAAGATCGTGTAATCGACCGAGGTCTCCATCATCAGCGTGACGAGTTCGTTGAACAGTGACGCATCAAAGGTATGCAGACCCAGCTTGGAAGCCCACATCTTTATCATCTGAGACTGCATGACTTGGGGGAAGCCGTTTCTGATCGCATCGAGCTGATTTAGCGCATCCTGATTTGACTCCAGCAGCGGCTTCAGCGCCGCAGAGAACATATGAAAGTTACTCTCGGCGGCCTGGGGCTGGTTTAAAAACGAGAAGTGAACGCCGCCGCCCGTCCACGGCTGGTAACGGGGGTCGAACCTGTCCATAAACCCGAACGGGCCGTAATCGAGGGTGAAACCGCCTGCGGCGCAGTTGTCGCTGTTGAAGTTCCCCTGACAGTAGCCCACGCGTATCCACTCCGCCACCAGTGAGGTGAGGCGGCTACGGAACTCGGTTGCCAGAAGGAGGAGTTTCTCCGGGAGCGGCAACGTTTCGTCGATAATGTCACGGTACTCGCGGTCGATGAGGTGCAAGACGATCTTTTCCAGCTCCTCCATCGCTTTTGGGTGCTCATCTTTACGCGCACGTCGGCCGAACAGTTCGATCTGTCCCACCCGAAGGAAGGAGGGTGCCACGCGTGTGGTGATGGCGACGGCCTCTTCTATCATGACCTCGGGGTCTCTTGAGTAGGAGCCGCTTGTGAACCATGGCCGTCTGACCCTTTCCGTTTTCGAGGTGTACAGCGTCAGCGAGCGTGATGTCGGGATGCCCAGGGAATGCATCTGCTCCTGCGCCAGAAACTCGCGAACGCTCGAACGCAAAACGGCACGGCCGTCGGCACCGCGGCAGTAGGGTGTCCTGCCGCCGCCTTTTAGCTGTATCTCCCAGCGCTTTCCGTCGATCACCGCTTCAAGAATGGAAATGGCACGGCCGTCACCGTAACCGTTGCCTGTTCTGAAAGGGCACTGATCGTAGTACTCGGTGCCGTAGATGGAGAGCGCATACCCTGTGGCCCAGCCAAAAGGGCGCAGCGGTTCGCTCAGGTGCGACGTGTCGCCCGTGAACATGCGCATAAAGCCCTCCGAGGTTGCCAGCGTGTCGCAAAAACCCAGCTCGTCAAAAAAGGTCTGGGAGTGCGCGATGTAGTGGGGCTCTTTGATGGGGGTAGGGTTTACGGGGACATAATGCCCGCTGAAGACCTCTCTAGGGGCGTGATCGACGCCGTCTGAAGTCGAGGCGGGGTCGGAGTCTAGCGTCTGCAGGAGCGAATAGTCTGCCAACGCCGCGAGCGCCTCGAGCGTCGCTACCGTTGCAGGGGTCTGATGTGCTGTTTTCATAGTTTCTCCGATTTTCAAAACCGCTGCTTTATCGCGGAAATCATAGGCCAATTGGCCGAAGTGACGCAAATGTATCGAAGGAAGCCGTCTATTTTGCTAAAATACGGCATTTAAAATAGAGTATTACCAAAATCAAAAGGTTTTATAGCAATGAGCGAGAGCAAAGATTTTTTACGTGTCAAAGTCGAAGAGGATTTAAAGTCAGGCAAATACAGTGAGGTAGTGACCCGCTTTCCTCCCGAGCCTAACGGCTTTCCGCACATCGGGCACGCGAAATCTATCGTTTTAAACTTCGGTATCGCACGTGACTATAAGGGGCGCTGTAACCTCAGAATGGATGATACCAACCCGACGACGGAAGACACACGCTACGTCGAGGCGCTCAAAGATGCCGTAGAGTGGCTGGGCTTTACGTGGGACGGCAACGTCAAGTTTACCTCTGACTACTTCGATGAACTCTACGCTTACGCTATAGAACTTATCAAGATGGGCAAGGCGTACGTCGACAGCCTCGATGAAGAGACGATGCGCGAATACCGCGGCACCGTAACCGAGGCCGGCAGACGCAGCCAATACGCCGAGCGTTCAGTCGAAGAGAACCTCGACCTTCTCGAGCGTATGAAAAACGGCGAGTTCAAAGACGGCGAACACGTCCTTCGCGCACGTATCGATATGTCTGCGGCAAACATGAAGATGCGCGACCCGCTGCTCTACCGTATCCGCCATGCGCACCACTACCGCACGGGCGATGCGTGGAATATCTACCCGATGTACGATTTCGGCCACTGTCTCTCGGACTACATCGAAGGGGTGTCGCACTCCATCTGTACGCTCGAGTTTGAAAACAACCGCGACATCTATGACTGGGTGCTCGATACGCTGAAACTACAGCCGCCGCGCCCTTACCAGCATGAGTTCGCACGCCTTGGCATCAACTATACCGTGATGAGTAAAAGACTCCTTCTCCAGCTCGTCAACGAAGGGTATGTAAGCGGCTGGGACGACCCGCGCCTGCCGACCATCGCAGGCTACCGTAGACGTGGTTATACCCCCGAGTCGATCCTGAACTTTTGTGACCAGATCGGTGTGGCAAAAGCCAACTCGACGGTAGATGTCGCACAGCTTGAGTTCTGCATCCGGGACGATCTCAACACCAAAGTGCCGCGTGTGACGTGTGTGCTTGACCCGCTCAAGGTGACCATAGAGAACTACGAAGGTTCTGAAGAACTTGACGCCTCCTACTACCCCGAAGACGTACCGAAAGAGGGCTCGAGAAAACTGCCGTTTAGCCGTGAGATCTACATCGAGCGTGAAGACTTCAGCGAGAACCCGCCAAAAGGGTTCTTCCGTCTTACGCCGGAACAGCCCGTACGTCTCAAGCATGCCTACATCATCACCTGCAAAGAGGTCATCAAAGACGGCTCTGGCAACATCACAGAGATCAAGGCAACATACCATAAAGACTCAAAAAGCGGCTCGGACACCAGCGGCATCAAGGTCAAGAGTGCGATCCAGTGGGTCGATGCCGCGCAGGCGAAAACAGCCGAGGTAAGACTCTATGACAGACTCTACTCCAGCGAAGCACCCGAAGGCGTGGCAGATCTCAACCCCGACTCTTTGAGAGTAGTTGAAAACGCACTGGTGGAGCCGGCCGTGATCACGCAGAGACCCGACGAGCGTTTCCAGTTCGAGCGTCAGGGCTATTTCTATGCCGACCCGGTCGACTACAGCGATGAAAAGCCCGTGTTTAACAAGATCGTAGGTCTTAAAGAGTCCGGCAAGAAGAAAAAAGCTGAGAGTGTTCCCAAGAAGGAGCAAAAAGCTCCGGAGAAAAAAGTGCAGGTCGACGGCGAAGTGGCACCGATGAACGAAGCCGAGCAGGCGCGTTTTGAGCGCTATACAGCCGAGCTGAAACTCAACAGCGAAGTCGCCAATACACTGGCACGTGATGAGAAGCTCGCGACATTCTACGAAGCGGCGCTCTGTGCAAACAACAGCCCGGTAACCATCGCCAACATCGTGGCAAACGAGGTGGCCAGAGAGCTGAAAGAACAAGACGCCGATGCGCTGAAGTTCACTGCGGAGCAGATAGCCGAGCTGGTCAAGATGGTCGATGATGAGACCATCTCGAATAAGATCGCCAAGCAGGTCTTTGAAGAGATGGTCACAAGCGGCGACAACCCTGCGCATATCGTCGAAGCCAAGGGACTGGTGCAGATCAGCGACCCGGCTGTCATTTTGCCGATCATCGATGAGATCATCGCGAAAAACCCT
>JBFEWT010000212.1:0-2059 GCA_041546225.1 Sulfurimonadaceae bacterium | reverse complement strand
TCGAGCTCTTCATCGCCTTGCTGCTGGGCGTGGCCATCTCCAGCGACGCGGAACTGCACGGTTTTTATAACCGTTTTGCCGACGGCCGTGTCGATCACGACGATGTGGTCGCCGACAGCGTGGAGAACCTGCACCTGGGTGCATCGAACATCCTGGTCCACTCGGTCATCGCGTTTGTCCTGCTCGCGGTGGCACTGCTCGCGACGGGTACGATAGCCGCTGCGGCGCTCTACCTGAGCGTTATCCTTATCTTCACTACCATCAGCGACCTCTATCTCCTGCCGAAGGTACTCGAACACAAAGCCTGCGACGCTACCGCCTGATCAGGGTAAATATCTGATCGGCGAGGGCTTCGACATGCTCTTCGCAGATCACATGGTCGAACGACGCCTCCATATACTCGCGCGCTTGGGGTGTGCCTATGTACATCGCATGCGTCCGTATGCCGTACTGGCGAAAATGGCCCTTGTCTATCGGGTCGTCGGTAATACAGCCGTCGGTAAAGAGCCAGACATAGTCGCTCTGTCGCAGCTTCGGGATGTTCTGCATAAAGGTGTTATAAAGCCCTTCGCCCTCATATACCGGTTCTATCCGCTCGAGAATCGCATGCGAGAGCGGCATGCGCAGCGTCTGATACTTGGCTTTGCCCTCGTCGATAGCACTGAGGATGAGCGTGCAGTCGATGACCTTGCGCTGTGCGAGCATGTTCATCACATGTACAAGCAGGTGCATATGCTCCATGGTAGCGTGCATCGAACCCGAGAGGTCAAGCACGACGGTTATCTCTTTCTTTCGCCGCGTGATCACATTCTTGCGTCTGTAGAGTTTGTCCGAACCCTGTGTAAGGCCCTTGAGGTTGATACGTTTTGCCGCAATGGCGGTTGAGAGGTAGCGTGCAGGCTCGAAAAAGAGTGCTTCTATCTTCCGGTAGAGCAGTGCGGCCATAGCCGTGTCGATGCTGATACCTGCGGGTCTGCAACGCAGCAGTTCGTCACTGTGCTCCTGGCGGGTATGCACGATGCTCTTGCCATGCTCTTTTCTGTCGTCGGGCTTTCGTACTTTTGCATTCGCGTCAGTGTCGCCGAGTATGTTCACCAGTCCGACGATGAGCTGCTCAAACGCTTCGGCGTCGGGCATCACTTCGCTCTCCTCGCTGAAGAGGTGTCCGTCCGCCCCGATAAGTGCAAGGTATGCCTGCACTTCCGAAAGCGGGAACTCCTTCAGCCATGCCTTTAAGATCGGGATGAGATCATGGCTCTGCTGAGCTTTGAGTGCAGCCTTGTAGTAGCTGAAAACAGTCTCGAAACAGGCCTGATCCTCGCTCTGCATCGCTTTTTTTGCCATCAGAAGCGCTTCGGGCTTATGTTCGTTCTGCAGGATATAGAAGAACATCTCGACAGGGTTGATAGGGACATCGAGCGTCTCGTACGCTGCCCAGTTGAACTTCTTCTGCATAAAGCGGCGCATCTTCTCTTCGATACGGGCGTCTTCGAAGAGGTTGAACAGCGCAAAAGGGATCTTCTCTTCGCGCAGCTCTTCGGCCAAGCCCTGCAGGTCGCGTTCACTCCAGAGGCTGTGCGCGAACTCATGCAGCAAGTAGGCGTAGAAGTAGCGCTTTTTATCTTCGGGCGGGTAGTCTCCGTTCATGGAGGCAAAGATGGCATCGCCGAGCACGATGCGGTGCGTTCCGCCGCTGTGGTGCCACGACGCCGTGCGGTAGTCGGGCTTTACATAGATCTCGTACCGCTCCGGGGGCAGCAGTTCTTCGATCTGGAAGGAGACATAGACCTCCCGTGCCAGTGTGGAGAGCTCTTGCGCGTTCATCCCGCGTTCCAGACTTTTGAGAGCAGGGTGTCGATGGCGTCCATCTGCTCTTTGACGGGGTAGCCGTGGTAGTCGCGATCGACCCAGAGCAGTCGGCTGTCTTTGATGACCTCCAGAACTTCCTGTTCGTTGTTGGAGAGCTGCAGCGACTCGTTAAGATGGCGGATGTTTACGATCTTGCTGAGTATGCCGTTTTTTTGCAGGTGCGTCATCTTGGAGTAGAACATCATCAGTT
>JBFEWT010000075.1:0-10349 GCA_041546225.1 Sulfurimonadaceae bacterium | reverse complement strand
GCCGAACTGGCACCGCTCAATGTTGAAGGCACGACCCTCAGCGACGTCAGCGGCGAAGAGGTCAAGTCTGCCGACCTTGCAGAAGCACTGACCAAAAAAGTCCCGAGCGTCTCCCTTGTACGCCGCAGCGGTATCGCCAACGACATCATCCTGCGCGGCCAGAAAAAAGACAACATCAACATCCTCATCGATGATGCGAAAGTCTACGGTGCCTGTCCGAACCGTATGGACCCTGCGACGTCGCATGTCCTGACCAACAACGTCGAGAGCATCGACGTCACCGAAGGACCGTATGATGTCGAAAACTTCGGAACGCTCAGCGGCGCCGTCAAGATCACAACGAAAAAGCCTACGGAAGAGATCAAAGGCGAAGTAAGCCTCAACGGCGGAAGCTATGCCTACCGCAAAGCATCTGCGACGGTAAGCGGCGGTACGGAAGATATCAGAATGCTTATCAGTGCCTCCACGGAAAAAAGCGCCCAGTATAAAGACGGCGACGGCAACACCATGGCCGAACAGCTCAAAATCGCCACAGACGGCACCATGGCAGCCGGCACACAGTACCAGCCGGCCTATGATGAGAAAGATGCCTATGAGAAAAACACCTTTATGGGTAAACTCTTTGTCGACATCACGGATGATCAGGAACTGCAGCTGGGCTATACGACCAACCGCAGCTATGATGTTCTCTACCCTTCAAGCAAGATGGATGCACTTTACGACATCTCAAATATCTATACACTCGACTACGCGATCAAAGAACTCGGATCACTCTCGGAAAAACTGACGTTCCAGTATTACTACAGTGACGTCGACCACCCGATGTCCAATCACTTCAGAAAATCAGCCCTCAACCCGATGATGGGCGATATGACCAGCGCCTTGACGACAACTATGCAGGGTGCAAAACTCAAAAACCGTTTCAATCTTGCGCAGACGACCTTCACGGTCGGCCTCGATGCGAGCAAACGCAACTGGGACGGTACCTATTATAAAAATGGCGCCCTGAACGCGGTTCCTAAAAGCATTGATGATGCCGATACGCAGAACAGTGCACTCTTCTTGGAAGTTGAAAAAGAGTTTTCCGACCTGAACGTCAAATTCGGCGCACGCTATGACGCCACAAGTATCACCGTAGAGAGCACACAAGAGGATAACGACTACACGGCCCTCAGCGCCAACATCTTCGCTACCTACAAAGCCGCAGCTTCCACAACCATCTTCGCCGGAGCGGGCAAAGCGTCCCGTGTTCCCGATGCAAGAGAGCTTTACTTCACCAGCAGCAACGGTACTGTCGTAGGAACACCTACGCTGGACCAGACGACAAACTACGAGGTGGATCTAGGGGCGGAACAGCGCTACGAAAGTGCATCGCTCAAGATCAAGTTCTTCTACAGCATGCTAAAAGACTACATCTACTACAACGCGGACAGCGCTGCGAACAACTTCGAGAACATCGACGCGACCATCTACGGTGTCGACCTGAGCACTTCGTACTTTATGAGCGACGCGCTCTACGTCGATGCCGGCGTTGCTTACCAGCGCGGTGAAAAAGATGAAGCCCTTGCGGGGCAGAGCGACAAAGACCTTGCGGAGATCCCGCCGCTGAAGGGGACACTCGGTCTTAACTACGACTACGCAGACGGCAGTATGCGCGCCGAAGTCGTTGCTGCAGACGAGTGGATGAGCTACGATGCGGACAACGGCGAACAGCACCTTGCCGGGTATGCCGTCTTGAACCTCAAAGTCGATCATGACCTCTCTGAGAGTATCAACGTAACCGCAGGTATGGACAATGTGTTTAACCAGACCTACGCGGTTTCCAATACCTACAACGACCTGACGCTTATCCCCGCAGGTACCGGCGAAGTGATGCTGCTCAACGAACCGGGCCGCTACGCTTACATCAACGCAACCTATAAATTCTAGCAACTGCACCGTACGGAGCCTCTCCGCACGACTGCGCTGCTGCTTCAAAGACACCCGCAACATCCTCTCATTTTTTTTGACAAAAATATAATAGAATTTGTTCAGGCATATCACACTATGTTAACAATCCTTGTATCAGATCAAAAAGGCAGACGACATGAGATACACCATAACATTAAGAAACTTGGCGATGGCGGGACTGATGATCCTGCTCACAGCGTGTGTCCCCGAGGTGGATACCACTACAACAGAAGCTGCCGGAGGCGGAGGCGGTGGGACCTCTTCAACCATCAACGGCTATGAACTCGTCCAGCTGGTCACCAACGGTACCGTTCAGGACACCGTAATCGATGCGCAATATGCGTCCAACGGCGATCTTGTCGTACTGCTGAAAAACAGCAGCGGCGCCTACCGCATCATGAAGTTCGCCGCGAATGGAACCCGGTTATGGTCGCAAAATGTGACGGCTCAAGACTCGGCAGCCTGGTTTAGAAATATGTCAGGTACCCCTAAGCTCGGTGTGGACAGCAACGGCAACAGCTTTGTTGCGACGGAGATGACATTGCCAACACGTTTTGTCGTGACCAAATATGACACGTCAGGGAACTACCAGTGGGCAAAAGAGTTCTTCACGACACCCTCAGCCGTCACGAAAACCGAGAGTATTGCCACTTCGGATTTTTATTTTGACAATAATGGCAATATCCATGTCCTCGCCGTCATGTATGGCGACTTCACCAACAACGTCACCCTGCCCTACTACATCGACCAGGAACAGTACGCGGGTGTCTTTAAACTAAGTCAAGCCGGCAGCCTTCTGTACAAGATGCAGTATGTTGTCAATGATAGCCTTGCGCTACCCGACCTGACCCCGTATCAAGACAACAAGTTTGCCGACTCAACCGTATTTAAACTCGCCGGGGACAGCAATGGAAATGTCTATATCGCGGGGCAAATCGACACCAAAAAAGACCCTACCTGCCAGGCTACGCAAGTAGAAACCTCTCCCGGGGTATGGTATGTTGTGAGCTGTACGATAGGGGCTGTTCCGTTCCTGACCAAGCTCTCGTCCGGCGGCAATATCCTTTACAGCAAGAAGTATGATTACGACAGGAGCTATCGAGGAAAGTCCGTAGCCGTCGACGCGTCCGGCAATGCCTATTTCAACTTCTCCAACTACCTCGCCAAGCGGACCTATTACGATACGGACGGATACCTGATGAACTTCTCGGGCACCTTGACCGGTATGGATGCCTACGATCGTCTCTACAGTGCCGATATCAGTACGACGAAAACGTTCAGTATCTTTGATACCAATCTGAACAACCTCTATTTCCACCAGATCTCGGGAACCTACCCCGGCAACCTGCCACGAATGTACAACAACGCGTTCAGGGTAGTAGCAACACCTCTAATAACCGCAGCAAACATCGGCTTTTACGATTCCGAGCCGGTACGCCTGCTCTATATCGACTGACACCTTCTCTTCCCATCACCCTATGGTGGGAGTAGAGAAGAGACCTCCCATTTGACCCACCCTCCTGTGACTTTGTAAAGAAAGTGTAAAGAAAGCTTCCATCTCCCCTTGATAGTTCTGTCTTACAATTTGAATATGGGACAACCTGATAGGAGGAACACGATGAAAAAGCTACTGATTATCCCGACACTGTTAACCGCGACGCTCTTCGCAGGAGCTTCACCGCAGCTGCAGAGCTACCTTGACGGCCTGCATGCCGAGGTCACCAAAGACGAACCCGCTTTCGCAGGCTTCTCCGCCGAGCGCGGTGAGAAGATCTTTACGACAGAGCAACAGGGAAAAGAGGGCAAGCTGATCGCCTGCAGTTCCTGTCATACGACGTCCTTGCGCAACAAGGGAGAAAACACGAAGACCGGTAAGGTGATCGAACCGCTGGCCCCTTCAGCCAATCCGCAAAGCCTCACCGACATTAAAAATGTCAAAAAGTGGCTGCGCCGAAACTTTAAAGATGTCTACGCCCGCGTCGGAACCGCCGAAGAGAAAGGCGATGTCCTCACCTATATCTTAAACCAGTAAAAGGATCTATTATGTTGAAAATTCTACTTACAGCCGGGCTGCTTCTGAGCGCAGCCGCCATGAATGCCGTCGCTTCTGAAAACGAGCGTTATGAATACCGAGAAGGAAGCGGGTATGAGGCAAATGAACGTTATGCGTCCGAGGAGCGCGAATACCGTGACCGTGATGACCGCTACTATGAACGCGGGGAACGTAAATATCGCGATCGCGGCAGCTACAGTGTCACCCCGCGCAATGTCAGCAACGACCTCTATAACAAAGAGTGCGGTTCATGCCATTTCGCCTACCAGAGCGAACTGCTTCCGCGCCGTTCATGGGTCAAGATGATGGGCGAGCTGGAAAACCATTTCGGCACCGATGCCTCTTTGGAAGAGAACGACCGTCTCTCTATAGAGAAGTACCTGGTGCAATATGCAGGCGACACCCCGCAGGCCACCTACAAGTATTACAAAAAGATAAACCGAAGCATCGCACCGGATGACGCGCCGCAGCGCATCAGTGAAACTCGCTACTTCGTCAAGGAGCACCGCGAGGTTCCAAAACGCCTGATTGAGCAGAAAGCGGTAAAGAGCATCTCCAACTGTATCGCCTGCCATAAAACGGCCGATAAAGGACATTATGGCGAACGCGACATCTTCATCCCCAACTACGGGCGCTGGGAGGACTAAACCATGAGACCGACCTACGTCTGGCCGCTGCCGCTCAGGCTATTCCACGCCCTGCTGGTGGCGGTGACCCTGCTCGCGTTCATCACGGCGGAAGAGGATAACCTGCTGACCTACCACGCGGCGTTCGGCGTCACGGTCGGCACCCTCTTCGCCTTCAGGGTTCTCTGGGGCTTTATGGATGTGCGCTACTCGCGCTTTAAGGACTTTAACTTCAGCCTTCGCGACCTTCGCGACTATATGCTGAACATCTTCGGCGCAGGCAGAGAGTACACCGGTCACAACCCGGCTGCGAGCTGGGTGATGGCCGCCATGATGGCGTTTGGCCTGCTTAGCGCCGTAAGCGGCATGTTTGCCTACGGTGTTGCCGAAGGGCGCGGCGTGCTCAGCTTTCTCAACAACAGCTGGTTCAGGGATATGGAGCTCTTCGAGGAGCTTCATGAAATCACCGCGCGCCTCTTTATGGGCCTCATCTTTGCCCATATGGGCGGGGTGCTCACCGACTGGCTGCTGCACCGCAAAACGGGAACGCTCGGCTCCATTATAAACGGCTACAAAAATGTCGAGAACACCCCCGTTTCACTCAACTGGGGACAGAAGCTTTTCGCTGCACTCTGGATCGCGACCGCTATCACCGTACTGCTCTATGCACTCAGCCCGGGCAACGCAGTGACTGCCAACGGCAATGTAAAAGTCGACTATCAAAAAGAGCACGCCGACTTTTACGACGAGTGCATCGCCTGCCACACCCTCTATCCGCCGTTTACCCTGCCAAAAGCGTCATGGAACAAGATCATGAGCGATCTGGAGAACCACTTCGGCGACGACGCGTCACTGGATGAGGAGAGCGCGGAATCCATCCGCAGCTACCTCATCGCCAATGCCGCAGAGAGCTCGACAAAAGAGTCCGCATTCAAGATCATGCAATCGATGGAACGCCACGACACCATCGCCGTCACCCAGACACCGTTTTGGAAAGATCGGCACAACGATATTGAAGAAAACGTCTTCAAACATGCTAAAATTAAAAGTAAGGCCAACTGCAAAGCGTGCCACAGCGATATAGAGAGCGGGCGCATCGAAAATGAGAACATCAAGATACCGGAGTAAGGAGAGATCATGCGACGAATCATAGTAGCCATCATACTGCTCTCTTCACTGCTCTTCTCCGACTACGACCGCTACGAAGAGCACGAATACCATCTTCCCAAAGACCTGCGCCATCTTGAGCTCTCACAGCAGCAGCACCGTGATGTCAAAGCGGTCTTGAAAAAATACCGCAGTGCACTCATGAAACTGCGCCGTGACCAGCACGAGACCGCCAAAGAGATCGAAACGCTTTTTACCCGGGACGATTTTGATAAAAAACGCTACATCGAGCTGGGTATGCGCTACGAAAAACTCTCGTTCGATATAGAGGCCGATATGCTTCACGAGATACACACCCTGCTCACACCCGCACAGCGCAAACGCTTTCTGCGCTATATCGACGAATGGACAGAGCAGTGAAACAGGTCATTCTGATCGAGGACGACAAGGAGATGAGCACGCTCATCGGCGAGTACCTGCAGAGTTACGACTACCCGATGAAAGCGTTCGAGAAGCCCAAAGAGGCGCTGGAGTATCTTCACGCACATGGCGAGGATGCGCTTATCGTCATACTTGACCTGATGCTGCCGCAGATGGACGGTTTTGACGTCTGCAAAAAGATCCGGGAGATGTCCGACGTGCCCATCATCATCTCCTCCGCACGCGGCGATATCGGCAACAAGATCCACGGCTTCGAGATCGGCGCGGACGACTACCTCGCCAAACCCTATGAACCGCGCGAACTCGTCCTGCGCATCGACGCACTGCTGCGCCGCGGAAAATCTGTACAGAGCATACAGAAGATCTCCGACTTCGAGATCGACGAAGCGAGCATGAGCGTCCGCCTCGAAGATTTCCCCATCGACCTCACCCGCGTGGAGTACCAGATCCTGCTCTACCTGCTCCGCAACCGCGGCAAAGTCCTCTCGCGCGAGCAGATCGCGGGAGCGGCAGGGCTGGACTACGACGCCAAAGAGCGCACCGTGGACATGCACATCAGCAACATCCGCCAGAAAATCGACGACGACGCCAAACACCCCAAATATATAAAATCCGTCTGGGGCATCGGCTACAAGTTCGAGGGCTGAGCATGTCCATCTTCACCAAGGTCACCGTCCTCTTTCTCGTCAGCCTCGGACTCATGCTCTTCATCGGCAGCGAGATCGAGACCATCAACACGCAAAAACAGGAGATCGTCCTCAAAGACAAATACCTGCAGGCCTCAAAAGCACTTTTTAACGACCTCTCCGTTGCCGACATGACGGCACTTCGCTCCCAGCTCCCGCCGCTGAAACTCAAACAGGCCGATATGACGCTACTGGAGCAACAGCCCTTTACCACACTCTATGAACAGGTCAGTCTCGTCAGTACCTTCAAGATACTCAAGGATACGCAGCAGAACTATTTTCTCTTTTTACAGTACCTCGATGACAGCGTCCTGCTTGCAGACTATTCCCACGACGAAGAGGGTATCAAAGGGCACTACCTGAGCCTGCTCGTACTCTCGGACATCATCATCCTGGTGCTCATCTTTCTTATCATCTTAAAGATGCTCTCCCCGCTCAAACGTTTTGCAAACACCATGGAGCGTTTCTCTCTTGGCGACTACGCCGCGCGCCTTAACGAAGCGGGCAATGACGAGATCGGTACGCTTTCAAAGACCTATAACGCGATGGCTGAACGCCTCGAGAGGCTCATCTCATCGCGCCAACGGCTGCTGCGCGACGTGGGCCATGAACTGCGCACACCCGTTGCCAAAGGGAAGTTCGCCGCCGAGATGCTCGACGACTCCGCACACAAAGCCGTTGTCAAAAAAGCCTTCGACAACCTTGATGAGCTCATCAGCGAACTGCTGCACATCGAACAGCTCAACGCCGGAGCCGGCACGCTCAACACCGAGACGTTCGATGCCGAAAGCCTCATCGTAGAGAGCCTCTCACGCCTCTTCATCGACGACGAGTCAAGCGTGCGTGTCGAAATAAGCGACAACTTCGCCATCAAAGGCGACCGCTACTACCTCGCCGTGGCGTTGAAAAACCTCATCGACAACGCACTCAAATATGCCGATGAACTCCCCATCATCATCACTGCGAAAGCGCAGGGTATCAGCGTCGCCAGCAGAGGCGAAGCGCTCAGCGAGCCCCTGGAGTACTACCTGGGAGAGTTCACCCGCGCTGCGGAACATCAGGGTGAAAAAGGGTATGGACTGGGGCTGAACATCGTTAAGTCTGTGCTGGATAAGCATGGGTTTGAATTAGAGTATAGCTATGAAGAGGGGTATAATCGTTTTAGTCTCAGCCTGCAGTAGGGCTGTTCTCAAAAACAGCCCTGCTGTGTAGCGCGCAGCTCTGAAATCACTCGGCTCCGGCGCCAAACGTGTTGTAGATGTACTCGGCCATTTTCTCATCGGAGATCTCGCCTTCGCGCGATTCGATCTTCTCCAGATTTTTTTGCATCACCGAGTGGTAGGACTTGCTGTCAAAATCTTTGTTTTTGAGATCCATCAGTTTTTGCACAAGCTCCTCCTGGCTAAGAACTGCCAGCGGCGGACCGTAGATGTTCCCCTTCTCTTGCGATGCCATGCCGTGCGAAGCCGCATCTTCGGCTTTAACACCCGCTTTCTCTTTAATCTTCGGCACACCGTCCGCGTTTACACCATGGCAATTTGCACAGCGGGCCTTGTATATCTCAGCCATCTCTTCCGTCGTACTGGCAGCACAGAAACTTGACATCACCAAAGATGCAAGACCAAACAGTAATAATCCACGTGTTTTCATTTCTAACTCCTTTTAACAGATAGTATTAAATAGTATCACTTTATTGTTAAAAACATCTTATTGAGAGACAAGGTTTATAATCAGCAATGCCTGCGCATACCCTGCAAAGCTTTTCCATAAATAGCGCTATTTCGCTACAATGCGACTATTATTACGGCCTGCAATCTGCAACCAAGGAAGCTCCCATGTCATTTGAAACACTCGCACTCTCCGCCCCGCTGCTCCAAGCCATTTCCGAAGAGGGGTACACCAAACCCACAGCTGTTCAAAAACAGGCGATCCCGCTCATTCTTGGACGCCGCGACCTTCTTGCGAGCGCGCAGACGGGTACGGGAAAAACGGCGGCGTTTACCCTGCCGATGCTGCACCTGCTCAGCGAGAATGCAAGCCTTTCGGAGAAACAGCGCGTACGCGCGGTAGTACTGACGCCCACGAGAGAGCTTGCGGTTCAGGTGGGGGAGAGCGTCGAGACCTACGGGAAACACCTAAGCCTGCGCAGCGCCGTCATCTACGGAGGCGCCTCTGTCAACCCTCAAATACGCGCACTCCAGGAGGGCGTAGATATCATCATCGCCACACCGGGGAGACTGCTCGACCTAGTACGCCAAAAGAAGGCAAACCTCTCGGGCGTGGAGTTCCTCGTCCTCGATGAAGCCGACCGGATGCTCGACATGGGTTTCATCACCGATATACGCCAGATCATCTCGATGCTTCCGCCAAAACGTCAGAACCTCCTCTTCTCCGCCACCTTCTCGACGCCGGTGCGCAAGCTCGCAAAAGGGCTTCTGCGCACCCCGGCACAAGTAGAGATAGCCGCCCCGAACAGCTCGCCGCAGGAGGTAAAACAGGAGATACATCTTGTCAACACCCAGGACAAACACTCCCACCTCGCCTACCTCATCGGCTCACGGCGCTGGGAGCAGGTACTGGTCTTTACCCGCACCAAGCTAAGCGCCGACGAGTTGGTCAAACAGCTCGATCTTGACGGCCTCTCCGCGGCGGCGATCCATGGCGACAAGACACAAGGCGCACGCTCGCGTGCCCTTGAAGCGTTTAAAGAGGGCAGCCTCCGTGTCCTCGTGGCGACCGACATCGCCGCACGCGGTCTGGACATCGAAAAGCTCCCCCACGTCGTCAACTACGACCTGCCGCACGTAGCGGAGGACTATGTCCACCGCATCGGCCGTACCGGACGCGCCGGCAACGAAGGTCTTGCCCTCTCACTCGTAGCGCATGAGGAGTTCGAGTACCTCAAGGAGATCGAGCGCCTTATCAAGCACAAGATCCCACAGGTCGAGACCCACGAGGATTACCGCGAAGCGCCGCCAAAGAAAGAGGAGAAAAAAGGGAAAAAACCCGCTGCGCACGGACGCAGCAAAAGCCCGCATAAAAAAAGCGGCGCGCCGTATAAGAAAACTCAGGGCTCTCAGAAAAAAAGTGCCTCCTCACGCCCGCGCAAGCGCTAGGCGCCTCTGATGTTCCGCTACTCCCAACCCCTCTACCGCCCGCCTGCAGAAGCGGATAACATCATCGTTCAGGCGACCTACGGCTGCAGCCATAACCGCTGCAGCTTCTGTACGATGTACAAAAGCAAAAAGTATGAAGCGAGAGCACTGAAAGAGGTGTTTGAAGAGATCGATACGCTTGCGGAGTACTCCCCCGACGCGCGAAGGCTCTTTCTGGCTGATGGCGATGCGCTCGCTCTTCCTGCAGAGCATTTGACTGCGTTGCTGCACTACGCCAAACGCTACGTGATCCCTGGAGACCCCAGGCTGGTGGTCAATAATTTCTACGAAATCACTTACTGGAAAAAGGCCGAGGAGGCTCTGGAACGCG
>JBFEWT010000096.1:0-8446 GCA_041546225.1 Sulfurimonadaceae bacterium | reverse complement strand
CCATCATCGCATCGAAAATATATTTGTGCACAAAATAGAGCGAGTACCAGTAGAGGTAGCCAAAAAGGCCCGATGGGTTGAAATAGGCCCGTATGGTAAAACGCCACCCGTTCTCCTCCTCTATCAGGGCGAACTGCAGCCAGGAGTCGCCCGGGCTCTTGATGCGCCCTTTGAGCGTCAGTACCTTGCGCTCCTGCGTATCGAGGTATGCCGAGACGATCCAGAAGTCCAGACGCTCCCCGATACGTATCTTGGCCTTGTCGGTCCGGCGCCCCACTTCCAGACCGGGACCGCCGACCATCTTGTCGGCGAAAGCACGTATCTTCCAGAGCCAATGCGGCGACCAGTAGCCGTATTCGCCGCCGATCTTCTTGATCTCGTCAAAGATCATGTCGACTTCGTCCACATCGACATAGCGTTCGCGTATCTCAAAAAGAAGCCCCTGCTCCCTGTAGCGCTCTGCATCGCTGGAGAGACTGCTCCTGTCGATATGGATGAACTCCTCTTTATCCCGGGAAAGTACCTGCAGGGGTTTGGGAATGGACCAGAAACTCTCTACCTTGCCCGCCTTCTCATCTTCGGCCGCCTTGGTGATGGAGGCAACCAGGTCGATCGGCTCGATGGTATCATCGATCTTCTCAACGGCGTACTCGCCCTTGACCGCCATAGCGTCAAACCCTTCTATGAGCGGCTTTCCAAGGGCATAGGGAATGGCAGAGAGGTATGAAACGATGCGGGCCAGTACTTTTTTTGTGAGTATTTTTCCCAGTAAAGGGATATTGAACGTTGCTAGATCACGCTGCAAAATGACCTTGGCGTAAAGACTAACCATCTCATCGTAACGGTAGGCGCGCGCCATCCCGACCTCGACGGTCGTGCCGAGATATTCGGGCTTTTTTGAGGCCTGCAGCAGATAGCCGATGACATCGTCTATATCGATGGGATTGCATAAGCCCTGATGGTAGGCGAGCCGCGGGATGAACGGAAGTTTAAGGCCCAGCGCGCGAATGATCTCAAAGCTGGCGGAGCCGGCCCCGATGATGACGCCCGCGCGTATCTCCGTCACGCTGACTCCGCTTACCCTGAGCCTCTGCCCTACCTGCTGCCTGTTGCGCAGATGCATCGACAGCGGATGCCCGGGACGCTCCACGCCAAGACCGCCAAGATAGATGATCTGTTTGACATTGGCGATATACGCGGCTTCTGCAACGGTCTCTGCGATCATCAGGTCGGTCTGCTCAAAACTCTCTTCATGCAGTGCATCCATGGAGTGGATAAGATAATACAGCGTATCCACGCCCTGCAGCTGCTCGGCTATGAGACGGCGATTGGACTTCTCCAGTTCGATATCGCAGCTCTCTATCTGCGGATAGCTTTTGAGGTGTTTTACGCGCTGTTTGTTACGCACAAAAAGCGTGAGCGGTATACCCGAATCCACCAGACGGTTTACCAGTATGAGCCCGATATATCCTGTCGCGCCGAAAATGGCAATCTTTTTACTTCCCGTGGTAATACCCTTTTAACGCCCGGTTGCTCTTGATCCGGTACAAAAAGAGCACCGGCAGGACGAAGAGTTCCATTCCCAGGGAGAGCACGACCAGCAGCGAGCTGTAGATACCGATATTGGAGATGGTCCTGTCCGGCACGAAGATAAGTGCGATAAACGTCAGGATCAGCATTACGTTACCCATTCCCAGCGGCGTACCGATATACAAGAAGGAGGTCTCCAGTATCTTCGCGGAGCTTCTGGGCTTGAGACGGTTGTTGTAGTAGTAGAAGATAAAGTGCATCGTCGCATCGCTTGAAAGCGCGACCGTAATGATCATAGAGACCAGCATCTCGGTCGAGAGCGGGATGTTCAGGAGCATAACGGCGCCAAAGAACCATGCGAGCGGAATGGCGTTGACCAGAAGTGCGATCGCGACAAACTCCATGGTCCTTGTCATATGGTAGATAATACTCATGATGATGAACAGTACAAAGAACACCACGATAAAGAGCGTGTTGATACTGTCCATCTTTGCAACATCAAGCAGACTTGAACGGTCCTGGATCAGGATGTCTTCGTTGCGTATGAAATCCAGTATCTCCGCTTTTTTCGCCGCATCTTTCAAGTAGACATTGAGGGTGAGGTGGTCGTTCACCATGACCGTCTTCGTCACATCGTAGAGGTCGAACATGAAGGCATACGTGTCGACGTCGATGTTCTGAAGCCTGAACTTCTCCGTCGGACGCTCCTGAAGCGCGAGTTTTCGTATCTCGGTATAGGCGGAGTCGAACGATGCGATATCGTCACAGAACTCGCCTTGCAGCAGTGACTGGATGCTTTGCAGTTCCAGCAGTGTCTCGTCTGTCATCCCCTGCTCGCTCAACGCCAGCTGTATCTGCGTATTTGAACTGTCCGTCATGACGTTCATCGGCTTGTAAAAATACATAAACAGCCCGTAAAAAAGGATAACGGCGCTAAGGATCAAGAAGAGGTTAAGCCATTTTTTCTGGTAATGGGCCTCTTTGTCCGCAAAGTATCGCGCACCCTCTTTGGTAATGATATCGGAGTTTTCAAGCTTGAAAAACGAGAGCATGACAGGCAGCAGTGTAAATGCCAGAATAAAGCCCGTAGAGGATGAGAGTGCGATATTCAGACCCATGGAGTGCAGCATCTGGGAGTCTACAAGGATAAGCGAGCCGATACCCACTACCGAGACAAACGTCGTCCAGAAGATCGGGACAAAGGTTTTGCTGACGACACGGTAAAGAAGCAGCTGATGCGGGACACTGCGCTGAAGGACATGCCATTTGTAGTAGATATAGACAAAATCCATGACAGAGACCGTCACGGCAAGCAGCACGATCGAGATATGCGTCACTTCGCCCGGCGACATCCACTGGTAGAGCGCGACGGTCGATATGGTCGTAGCCGCAATAAAGATGACGCCCAGCAGCGTAGGCAGAAGGCTTTTAAAGGCGATACTGAACGAAGCCGCAAGGATGACAAAGAGGATGGAGAAGAGTAGGATATCTTTGACATGCGTACTCCCCTCCTCCTTTGAGTACTCGAAAGGGTAGCTGCTCTCAAGCCCCTCCAGCGAGACATCGGTTTCAGAGACGATGTAGAAGTTCACACCGTTGTTATCGATAAAGCTTGCATAACGCGCTGCGTTGCGCGCTACTTCATCAAGGATAGCGCTGTTTTGCGCATCGAACAAAGAGACGATCTCGACCATGGACTGCTCTTCGCTTAACGCATTGTTGAAAATGCTCGTCTGCTCAAAGAGTGAGTTGAGTGCAATAACATGTTCTCTCGAACGCAATTGCATATGCAGGGACTTAAGATTCTCAACCGCCTGCAGGCTCCAGCCGTCACGGGAGATATCGACGGTCACTTTTGTCACACTGTGCGAGGGGTGTTTCATGGAAAGGAGCTTGCTGTACTCTTTGCTACCCTCCAGCCAAAGCGATCTGTCGCTGTAGACAAACCCCTCCTTGATATAGAGCGATGCATAGCCGATGAGAGCGACAATAAAAATAAGCAGAAAGACTCTAAAACGCCTGAGAAATCCGATATATGCATAATAGGGAAGTTTTTCAAACAACATCTATTTTACCTTTCCGTTGATAAGTATGTAGGGGCGTTTAAAAACACCGATCTTTTCAGCGGCTTCGCTGATCAGTTCTATCTGATCCTGCGCATCGCCGTCATCGTTAAAAGGGACATCTTCATGATCGAGCATGACCGTCTTGAGCAGCGTCTTTTTATACTCGGAAGAGAGAATCGTCGTGATGATCTGCGATGAGTTCTTGCCCTGCAGTTCATAAAGAAAAAAGTGGAATGTATAGTTGGAAAACATACGCTCTTGTTTCTTGAAGATAAACGCGAGGTAACGCTGTGAAAGCTCGCAATAGGGGTCGATAAACGTATGAATAACGTTTTTTCCGCTTCCGAAAGTAATCGCGCTCTCCTGAATGGTTTCGAGCGTCACAAGCGTATCTGCGGGCGATAAGAGCTGCGGTTTCTCTGGTGACGCATAGAGCGCAGGAGCATACAGAAAAAAAGTGGTGAACATCAGGATAAGCGCTTTTTTCATAAAGCAATTATAAGACAATAACCTTGTTTTTTTGATAGATAAGTGATTAAAGAAGATGCAATAATGCGTGATTTAGAAAGAAAGTAATAAAAGCGGCCCGAAAGCCGCCGGAGAAAAGAGGCTGCGTATTAAGCAGTAGCCTCGTTTGCATATTTTTCGCCAAGTTCGTAAGCTTTTTTATTCGCATCGTGAACTTTAGCAGGTACTTTCGAAAGCATCGTCTCAACGAGAAGACCTTTGTCCAGAGGTTTCATCAGTGTATTTGCGATAGCAAGTGCTACGACTGACTGAGTAATAACGTTACCGACTTCCTCTTTAGCGATAGTAATAATCGGAATCTCGATGATCTTCCAAGTCTTTCTATCTTCATCAGTCGGGTGAACAAGGTTAGGGTCAACAACAATTGTCCCGCCTTTGGAAACACCGTCTTTGAAAAGATCATAACTTTTCTGTGCAACAGAAAGCATGAAGTCGATCTCGCCGTCATTAGCATACGGGTAGAAGATCTCTTCGTCATCCAAAGTGATATCAACAACCGTTGGTCCACCACGTACCTGCGACGTATATGTCGCAGTTTTAAGTCCATGTCCGCCGTCTTTGATCTTCGCAGCTGCGAAAATCTCACCAGCAAGAAGAACACCCTGTCCGCCAACACCTGTAAATCTCATTAATGTTCTAGCCATAGTGTGTCTCCTTAAATCTTTTTCGCGAAATCGTCTTGAGTAATCTTACCGCGTTTGCCCTGGTGTGCATCAATGATGTCCTGGTACATATCACAGTACTCTCTTGCTTCCGTGTCCTGCTTAAGGATTCCGGTAGGGAATACGTTAAGCTGCTCTTCCGGAGTCATAGCGTCATACTTCTTCTTAGGAACGGTAATTCTGTCGATCCACTCAAGGTTTTCCATAGCACTCTGCATCTGGTTCTTACGGCCAAGGTTAATGTGACAGTTAGAAAGGATGTCAAGGTATGAGAATCCTCTGTGCTCAAGAGCTTTAACAAAGATCTTCTCAAGTTTTTTCGGATCAAGCATACTCTCACGTGCAACAAAAGAAGCGCCAGAAGCGATTCCAAGTTCACAAGCGTCAAAAGTAGGGTCGATGTTACCCGCTTTCTGAGAAACAGTCCACATACCCTGAGGCGTAGTCGGAGACGTCTGAGAGTTGGTAAGACCGTAGATAAAGTTGTTGATGATGATCAGTGTGATGTCGATGTTACGACGTGCACCGTGGATCGTGTGGTTACCACCGATTGCCAGTGCGTCACCGTCACCCGCAACACAGACAACGTACTTGTCTGGATTTGCAAGTTTAACACCTGTTGCAAACGCTACCGTACGACCGTGTGTCGTGTGGATAGTGTTAAAGTCAACATATGATGAGAAACGGCCGGAACATCCGATACCAGAAACGACACATACGTCATTCTGGTCGATACCAAGCTTATCAACCGCACGGATGAAAGCTTTCAGGATAACACCGTCACCACAACCCCAACACCAAAGTGTTGGCATCTTTTCAAGTCTTAGATATTTATCGTAGTTAAATGCCATATTAGAATACCTCTTTTACTTTATTTACAATTTCGTATGGAGAGATAGCTCTACCATTTACTTTGTAAAGACCTTCAATGTCAAGTCTTCCGGAAACACGCTCTACTTCTTCAGTGTACTGGCGGATGTTAAGCTCGACACAAAGAACGTTTTTGATCTTGTCAGTGTAGCTTTTGATCGCTCTGTCCGGACTTGGCCACAGTGTGATCGGTCTGAACAGACCAGCTTTGATACCATCTGCACGAAGGTGGCGGATAGCTTCTTTCGCTGCAAGTGAAACAGAACCGTAAGCGATGATCAGGACTTCGCCCTCTTCACCCGTCATATCGTCAAGCATGAACTCTTCGTTAAGTTCGATCTCTTCACGGTGAGCCATGACTTTGTCTTCAAGACGCTGGATCAGTTTACGACACGTCTCGATCTCCTCAGTCGGGAAACCTTTAGAGTCGTGGTGAAGACCTGTAAAGTGGTAACGGTAACCCTGGAACATCGGGTTAAGTACCGCAGGCTCTGTAGGACCGCACTCATATGGAAGGTAATCTTCCGGAGCGCCGTCAAATGTTTTACGCGGTACGATACCCGCTTTTACTTCTTCTTGTGTAGGCAGCATCGCTTTACCGTGCATGTGACCGATAGTCTCATCCGTAAGAACGATAACCGGCTGCATGAAACGGTCAGCAAGGTTGAATGCACGGACAACTTCCGTATAACACTCTTCCAGGTTACCTGCACACAGTGTAATAGAACGGTAGTCACCGTGAGACGGGTTGCGCGCCTGGCGGATATCACCCTGAGATACACGTGTAGGTAGACCTGTAGAAGGACCACCACGCATAACGTTGACAAGTACCAATGGAACTTCTGCCATCTGCGCAAGACCAAGGTTTTCCGCTTTCAGTGAAACACCAGGACCTGATGTACCCGTCATAGTACGAACACCGGCCATACCTGCACCGATAGTCGCCGCAATACCTGCGATCTCATCTTCCATCTGAATACATGTACCGCCAACCGCAGGAAGCAGGTCGGAGATAGTGTGCATTACTTCAGAAGATGGTGTAATAGGATAACCACCGAAAAAGCGGCATCCAGCATCAACCGCTGCCATTGCAGCGAGGTCATTACCGGTTGAAATTACTTCTCTTGTACCAGCCATGTTACTTTACTCCTTGTTGATCTAGAGACATGTAGTTATTTGCAACAATTGCTGCCTGACGCTCTTTTGCATCGTCAGTCAATTTAGCAAACTTATAGTCTTGTTTAGTCGCTACATAGATAGCGAAGTCAGGACAAGTGAGTTCACACTCGTTACAGCCGATGCATGCCTCAGGATGATCAATAGAGATCATCGCACCCAAAGTTGATGTTGAGTCATAACGCATACCGAGTACGCCCGACGGGCAAACCGATACACAGATATCACATGCTTTACAGTTGTTTGTGTTTAACCATACAGGTACGTTACCTGGATATGGAGTCATTGCACCAATTGACATTAATTCTCCTCGTTACAAAGTTAAAATTGTTTTGTACCGTCGTCAGTACTAAACTTACCGACTGCACAAGAAATAAAGCTTTTTGCCATAAGACCGGCTGAATCAGCCAGACTAATCTTTTCATCACATAAAGGATAGCCAAGTCTTCGTAATATCGCTCTAAATTGTGCTGATTGCGCCTCGCTAGTTACCAAAAATGTTACTTTTCGAGGCTCGCACGATAGATCTACATCTACGCCGGTAAAGCCGGCTTCGTTCAGAGCTTTTTTAATCGTTGCAGCACATCCGCCGCACCGTATATTGGCTACCTCTACGGTTGCAAGCATTACTTTTTAGCCATAGCCTTGGTTACAGCTGCACCGATCTCGGCAGGACTTACAACAACAGTGACACCTGCTGCTTCAAGGGCTGCCATCTTCTCGGCTGCAGTACCGGCACTGCCGGATACGATAGCACCGGCGTGACCCATAGTTTTGCCTTTAGGCGCTGTTTGACCGGCGATGAAAGCAACAACAGGCTTGGTGACCTGCTCTTTGATCAGTTTGGCAGCCTGGATCTCCAGGTCCCCGCCAATCTCACCGATCATAACGATACACTCTGTTTCCGGGTCAGCTTCGAACATCGGCAGGAGCTGGTTGTATGAAAGACCGATAATCGGGTCCCCGCCGATACCGACTGCCGTCGTAATACCGTAACCTTCCTTAACAACCTGGTTCGTACCTTCATACGTCAGTGTACCCGACTTGGAGATAAGGCCGACGTTACCCTTCTTGAAGATCATACCAGGCATGATTCCGATCTTGCACTCTTCAGCAGTGATGATACCCGGACAGTTCGGCCCAAGTGTTTTCATACCGTGCTTGGTAGCGTGAGCTTTTGCCATCTGCATATCTTTGACCGGGGCACCTTCAGTAATAATTACTGCCAATTCGATACCTGCTTCTGCAGCTTCCATTACCGCGTCACCGACAAATGCAGGCGGAACGAAGATCATAGAAACGGTAGCACCGGTAGCTTTGACAGCTTCAGAAACCGTATTGAAAACCGGCTTGCCGAGGTGTTCTTGACCACCTTTGTTCGGAGTAACACCACCTACGATGTTCGTACCGTAGCCGATACACTGCTCTGCGTGGAAAGAACCCTCTTTACCCGTGAAACCCTGAACGATTACTTTTGTATCTTTATTTACTAGAATTGACATTAATTATTCTCCTTTCGCTGCAGCTACTGCTTTTGCTGCACCATCACCTAAGTCAGTCGCACTAATAACGTTTGCAATCCCAGCATTTTTAAGAATTTCTGCTGCTTCTGGT
>JBFEWT010000091.1:0-9135 GCA_041546225.1 Sulfurimonadaceae bacterium | reverse complement strand
TATGATCGGCTACAGCAGCTTCCCTGCACCGTACAACCACAACGGCAACAGCCTTACGGTCAAAGCGTACCGCTACGACCCGACCTATAACCCCGACGACGTCGCCGCACCGACCTGTTCGGGTACCGGCTGTCACGGTAACGGTGACGGCGGTACCTACGATCCCGATCCGCTGCTCATCAACACCTTCGCAGATGGTACTGTTGTCCCATGATCAAGAGACTCGTTTTGCTCCTACTGGCAGCTGCTCTGTTCGCACAGACACCTGCCGAAGAAATAGATGAACGGTTCATCAAGCAGACCATCCTCTTCTATAACGACGGCATTGTCGAGATGGCCCGCACCAGCAGAGTCGACCACCTTGACCCTTTTGTAGAGAAGGAGCATCTGCAGACGATGCTGCTCTGGGTCAAAGCGTGGCACGACAGCAACCTCTTTATGGATGCGCGTATCAAGACGATCACCGTAGAAGATATTAATCTGACGGGAGAGAATCTGGCAACGGTCAAAGCACGCGAACGCTGGGACTACCGCTATATCCAGATCGTCAAAAAAGAGGAAGTGTGGCCGCTGACACAAGTGGAGTATGAGAATCTCTATACGCTTGTGAAAGAGAAAGATCGCTGGAAGATCCGTTCGGTAAAGGTACTGTCGGAAAAACAGGAGCGCCGCCTCTCCCCGCACAGTCCCGATGCCAAGAAGGGCATTGACCGCCCTCTGCCGAAGCTCTGATTGTCACGAAATTTCCACATGATAGATAAGAAACTTGAATTATTCTCACTATTAGTTATCCGTTAGTAAACTATCAGTATAACTAAACACTTTATATTCCTCTAAAAGGCTTTCAATGCAAAATGCACTCAAGCAGATATGGTCTTATCTGATCTCGATGAAACTGATGGTCGCACTGGTACTGGTCTTTGCCTTCTCCTGTGCCGTCGCCACTTTCATCGAAAACGACCATGGCCGCGATACCGCATGGGCACTCGTCTATGGCGCACAATGGTTTGAGATCGTCCAGATCCTCCTTGGCGTAAGTATCGTCGGAAACATCATCAAATACAAGATCTACCAGATGAAAAAGATGCCGGCGTTTATCTTTCACGTCGCGTTCCTCATCATCCTCATAGGTTCGGGCATCACCCGTTACTTCGGTTATGAAGGTGTCATCCATATCCGCGAGGGTCAGAGCGAGAACCGCATGCTCTCATCTGATGGCCTGCTGCAGATCTCTGCAACCAAAGGCGGCGAAGAGTACTATGACGAGCGTGTGATGTACCTCTCGGCGATCGGCGGCAACGGCTTCACCAAAAGGCTGGATGTCGATGGCGATACGCTCAAAGTAAGCTATAAAGGCTTTATGCCAAAAGCTGCAAAGACGGCCGTCGAAGACCCTGCGGGCGAACCGATCATCGTCTTTGTCATCCCGACGCCAGCCGGCCCGGAAAAGTACTTCCTCAAGTCGGGTACGATGGAAAATGTCGGTCCGTTCACCGTCTACTTCGACAAAGCACCCGATACGAACAGCCGCTACGTCAGTATCAGCTCCCGCGAGGGCAAGTTCGAGTTTACCTCCAACATGCATGCTGCATGGCTGAAGATGGCCGACCAGAGCTCGGGTATCTACCCCGCGGGCGCGACACATGAGTTCAATGACCGCCGTCTCTACACCTTTGACGGCACACAGATGGCCACCAAAGCGGTCCTGGAAAAAGGCGTTGTAAAGGTCATCGAAGAGGATGCCTATAAGAAATCGATGAAGATGAACATGAACTTCGAATCGCTCTCCGCGCTCATCGTCGATGTGGAGTACAAAGGCGAGACAAAAGAAGTGGCCCTCATGGGCAAGGGAAGCCGGTATAAAGGCTTTGCAGAGAACTTTACCATCGATGGCACCGACATCACTCTTGAGTGGGGTTCCAAGCAGCTTGAGCTGCCGTTCTCGCTCTACCTTCGCGACTTTGTGATGGAGAAATACCCCGGTTCCATGAGCCCGTCATCGTATGAGAGCCATGTCACGCTGATCGACGATGCCAACAATGTTCGCGAACAGCACCGTATCTACATGAACCATGTACTCGACTACGGCGGGTTCATGTTCTTCCAGTCCTCTTTCGACCGTGATGAGCAGGGGACCATTCTTTCGGTGAACCACGACCCGGGCAAATGGCCGACCTATCTCGGGTATACGCTGCTCGCCATCGGTATGTTCATCAACTTCTTCAATCCGCACGGCCGTTTTGGCAAACTGGCGCGTACCAAATATACCGGTACGGCAAAAAGCGTTGCGATAGCTATCGCTTTCGTTGCAGCGATGCTTACGGGACAGCCGGCACAAGCCGCCACGAACAATGGACATGACCACGCTTCGCATGCGGGCAAGCCGCACAAACCGGATATGGCCGAGATTGAGAAATACCTTACAAAGATCGATGCGGAACACGCAAAGAAGTTCGGTACCATTCTCGTTCAGGACCGCGGCGGGCGTATCAAACCGCTTGACTCGCTGACACTCGACCTCGTCAACAAAATTGCCGACAAGAAACAGCTTCTCGGCCTCTCTAACAACCAGGTCGTCCTGGGTATGGCGATCATGTCATCGTACTGGCAGCAGATCCCGATGTTCAAGACCGTACACCCGGAGGTGAGAAAAGCGCTCGGGATGGCTAAAGATCAGAAGCACTTCTCCTATATGGATATCTTCGACCAGAGCGGTCAATACAAGATCGGTGCGACGGTTCAGGAGTCTATCCGCAAACGTCCTGCCGAGCGCAGCAAGTTTGACAAAGAGCTTATCAAGATAGACGAACGCCTCAATATCGCATACTATATCTACAATGGCGACTTCTTCCGCTCGTTCCCGCTGGTCAGCGACCCTGAGAACAAATGGTATACGCCGGGCGAGTTCCGTCAGAGCTTCCCTTACAACGAGCAGATGAAAGTCATTGCCCTGCTGACAAAACAGCAAGAGGGCCTTATGCAGGGAATCACTGCAGGCAACTGGGAGATAGCCGATGCTGCCGTTGACGATATCATCGCCTACCAAAAAGAGAACGGCGCAGCGGTCATCCCATCCGATACGGTCATCAACCTGGAGATGCTCTATAACGAACTTGCGATCTTCGAGAGACTCTACCCTGTCTACCTCATCGCCGGATTGATCCTGATGCTCATGATCTTCATCCGCCTGGCGAAACCGAGCCTCAACCTGACACTGGCGAGCAAGATCGTCCTGACGGTTCTGGTACTTGGTTTCATCGCGCATACCGCGAACCTCGGGTTGCGCTGGTACATCTCCGGGCATGCACCGTGGAGTGACGGTTACGAGTCGATGATCTACATCGCATGGACCATCATCCTAGCGGGTATCATCTTCGCCAAACAGTCTGAGTTTGCCATCGCGTCTACCGGTATTCTTTCGGGTCTGACACTCTTCGTCGCACACCTGAGCTGGCTCGACCCGCAGATAACGAACCTCGTGCCGGTACTCAAATCGTACTGGCTGACGATCCACGTCTCCATTATCACCTCAAGCTACGGCTTCCTGGGGCTGAGTGCACTGCTGGGCTTTATCTCGCTCATACTCTTTATTATGCTCGGCCGCGTCAAGTCGCATCGCACCAAAGAGGAGATCACCCTCAGCATTAAAGAGGCGGCACGTATTAACGAGATGTCTATGATCATCGGTCTGTGTCTGATTACCGTCGGTAACTTCCTCGGCGGTGTCTGGGCGAACGAATCATGGGGCCGCTACTGGGGATGGGACCCGAAAGAGACCTGGGCGCTGATCACCATCCTCGTCTATGTCGCGATCGTTCACATCCGCTTTATTCCGAAGCTCTATTCGCACTACCTCTTCAGCGTCGTCTCGCTGGTAGGGTACAGCTCGGTCATCATGACCTACTTCGGCGTGAACTACTACCTCTCGGGACTGCACTCCTACGCATCCGGAGATCCTGTTCCCGTACCGGTATGGGTCTATTACGCCATCGCCATCATCGGCGCCATCATAGCGCTTGCCTATGCAAACCGCAATGCGATGGTCTCGCCGAAAAAACAGGCTTCATAGCCCTTTCTCTGCGCAGATCCCCCTCTGCGCACCATAAATATATTTTATATCTCACATAACAATCACCAATTCTTGATAATTCTCTGTTTTATATGCTTTTAATGATACTTATTTAAAAATGCCTTATGATATTTATATAAAAACATAAGATTACTTTGAGAGAAGGAAGCAGCATGGATCATAATGAACTGCCAACAGAAGTTGAAAACAGTACCCCGGAGACTCCAAAAGAGCCAAAGAAGAAGTTTACGATCGGCGTATTGGCACTTATAGGTATAGCCGCCGTTTCCGTTGTCGTCGGTCTCATCATTTCGTTTGTGACCGTTGTCGCTGTGAAACAGACATCGGGTGTCAACTTCTGTAGTTCATGCCACTCGATGAAACCGATGGCCGAAGCGTACCGCAACAGCGTCCACGGCGGCTACGGTAAAAGCGGTGTTGTGGCGGAGTGTGCGGCATGCCACCTTCCGCATGAGTCAACACTGGGCTACCTCGTTCAAAAGGCGCGTACGGGTATGTGGGACATGTGGGTTGAAAGTACCCATGACACATCAAAGATAGACTGGTTTGAACGTCGTGAAGAGCGCCGTAACTGGGTCTATGACAGCGGCTGTCTGCACTGTCATGAGAACCTCCTGCGCGGTACACGTCCAAATAAAAAAGCCTTTACCGCGCACAAAGCATACTTCGCCAAAAAACTGGTGGTCAAAACAGAACATGGCAAAGAGGCTGCAAAGTGTGTTGACTGTCACAAACATGTCGGTCACTATGAACTGGAGAAGCATCTTCCGATGGCGGATGAAAGCGACATAATTGTAGAGCATGACGACGACCATGCCGATGCACACTAAAGGAGACGGTTATGGAAAAAGAATATAGAAAACCGGCTCTCATAGCAGCTATCGTAATTGCTATCGTGATTGTACTGGCCCTCATTACCGGTGCCGGCGAAAAGTTCGGCAGGTTTGTCACGATACTGGGCAATGTCAGTACCAATCTGGCCAACCCGACCCATGGCGATACGCGCGATCTCTCCAAAATCGATGCCGAGTTCATCAAGACAGAGACCGGCAGCACGAACCTCGTCAGCGAATCTATGCTGCCAAAGGCTCTGCGCCCTATTAAAGAGTACGGACATCCGCCGTTTACCCTGGGTGCCTGTCAGGTATGTCATGCCCCTACCCGTTCAAAACCGGCAGCCATCTTAACTAAGAGCGTTGACAAGCTTTGCTACAATTGTCATATACCGGTCGCCCAGAAGAAGCCGCTTGACTGTAACAAGTGCCATAATCCGCACCACTCCGACAAAGAGAAACTTCTTCGTCAAAAGGTAACAGAACGTGAATGCCCGATCGGTGATTTTGAAGAGTAACACGCGCATACAGAAGGCTATTTGATGGATAAACGTAAACTGATTTTAATAGCCGGCTCGCTTCTCCTGCTTGTCGGCGCATACGCATTTATAGAGTATAAAATTGCCGACAAATTCGGCCGCTTTGTCACTATTATGGGCAATATCGCCGAAAACCTCTCCAAAGACCCCCATGCGCACTATGCCGAGTTCGAACTCACCGATGAAGAGCTGCACGAGATCAATATCACAAAGATCGCCAACGAGATGGTCAGTTCTCTGGACAAGAACAAAGAACCGGCGATAGCACCGACGGCTATCGCCGCCGATGAGATCCGCGATGAAGAGAAGCCGACGCACAACAAGGCGAGCTCGAAAGTGACCAAACTGGTCAAGCTCGAAGACCTCCCGGCGAAGTTCAGACCGCTTAAAAAACATCTGCATCAACCCTTCAAGATGGGCGCATGCCAGATATGCCACAACGGCGACCCGAACAAACCGGCGGCACTCGTAAAGAAGAACATCAAAGATATCTGTTACGAATGTCATAAGACAAAATATACGAAAAAGTTCGACCACAAACCGGTCAAACAGGGCCGCTGTATGGATTGTCACGATCCGCACATGTCCGACACGCCGAGAATGCTTAAGGCGCCGAGTACCGATGCACTCTGTCTGAAATGCCATGATGAAAAACGCAATGCAAAAGGTGTGGACAAGCGTATCAGCATGGACGGCGCCTTCAAGCACAAGCCGGCCGAAGAGAGCTGTGTGAAATGCCATGACCCGCATACGGCAGACTACAAGTCGCTGCTCAAAAACGAAGGGAGCATGAAGCTCTGCCTTGACTGCCACAGTGACCTGAAAGACCACAAAGACATGAAAGCATGGATCAACAGCGTCAAATACAAACACGGTGCGGTAAACGACAGTAAGAACAAATGCCTCGAGTGCCACGACCCGCATTCAAGCAAACACAAAAACATCCTGAAAAAAGATCAGGTAAGCATGTGTCTGAGCTGTCACGACAAAGAGGTGAAATCCGGTGAAGACGGCGGTATGCTGCTGAACATCGAAGCACATCTCAAAGCCAATCCGAAATGGCACGGCCCGATCAAGGATGTCGAGAAAGAGGGAGGCTGCGCAGCGTGTCATGACCCGCACGGCTCAGACAACTTCAGTATCCTGAGAAAGTCGTTTACGAAGAACTTCTATGACAAGTTTGACAATAAAGACTTCTTCTGTTTCAAATGCCATACGGACAAGAAGATATCCCAGGAGTTCATCGCCCCTAACGAAGGCAAGATCACCAAGTTCCGCGACGGCAAGGTGAACCTGCACCACCTGCATGTCAACGACCGTAAAGGACGTTCATGCCGGGCATGCCATGACGAACACGCGAGCAAGTACAACCACCTGATCCGTGACTACACGGACTTCAACGGTGTCATGTTCCCGCTGCGCTATATTGAGACACCTACCGGCGGATCATGCGCACCGGCATGTCACAAAAAGTTCGAGTATGACAGGGAGCTTCCCTTCGGCGTCGGGCTTAAGGTAGACTATGCGAAATAGCGCCCTGCTTCTCTTCGCTCTTATCCTTCTGGGCTGCAACGGGTTCGCGGGCACGAAACCCGCTTATGAAATACTCCAGCCGGCCGACAGAAGCATCGTCAAAGAAGCTTTTGTCCCGGTGGTCATCAAAGTCAATGACCGCAGCGTCAAAGAGCCTCACCTGCTTAGTTATGACGGAAGCCGTTTCCCCATACTGCTTGAACAGGACAAAGCGACCTATTGCCAGACGCTGAAGATGCATTATGGCGAGAACAAGATCAGAGTGCGCTGGTACGATGCACAGGGAAAGATGCAAGAGCAGACCAGCGAACTTTACTTCACAACGCCCGCATACAAAGCCTATGAACACATACCCCGAATGTTTTCAACCCAACTCTTTCATACGGGCGATAACGAGCAGTTGTGTGCTCAATGCCATGACATGAGCGTCAATGAGAAAAAAGGGTTTGCCTTCATCAATATCGAAGAGTCCACCTGTTACACCTGCCATAAAGCAGTGACTTCGGAAAAGTTCGGCCATGCGCCTTCGGTGAACTGGCTCTGTATGTCATGTCATGAAGAGGATCAGCAAGCTGCCGCAGGGGAGCCGCGTTTTCCGACACCGGAGCGAGTTGATGAAACCTGCTTTTTATGTCATACTACCAACAAGGAGCTCTGGGAAAAACGCCGATACAAGCACCTTCCCGAAGCGAGCGGAAAATGCAACAAGTGCCATAACTCCCATGCATCGGAGAATGCGTTCTTTCTCCGCAAGCCCGTAGAATCGCTCTGCACGGGCTGCCATGGTATGCGCCAAGCCCTGCAGAGGCGAAGTCCTATGTGTATTGGAAGTCACTGTACCGACTGTCATAATCCGCATGCATCCGACCGTGCTTTTTTCCTGAAACATGATTACAAGCCATAATACGGAGCGTCTGGAAGTCCTATGAGTATACGAACAAGTTTTTTACGGATTCTCTTTATTGCCCTTTCCTGCCAGATCGCTTTGGCTGCCGCCGCAATGAAAGTCCAGCACCCCGTTGACAAGACCTATGTCAATGAGCCCTACATCTCTATCGTCGTTCAGGCCGATACTACAGCTCTGGATATGCTGGTCGTCAGTGTCGATGCAAACAGTACCTATCCCCTTTTCGTCGCGTCGCCTAAGCAGACGTACTGCAAAAGCGTCACACTGAACCTGGGAGAGAATACACTCTATATCACCGGCTACTCAAATAAAAAAGTCGTTAGCAGAGAGACGCTGAAAGTCTATTACACCTCCCCGGTATACAAAGCATATAAATACGCTCCCGCAGACTTCACTCCCGCGGCGTTTCACCTCGAAGAGAACGAGCGTTCATGCAAGACATGCCACGACATGGGCGTCAACGAAGTCGCGAATGTCGCCTTTGAGGATATTACCGACTCCAACTGTTATGACTGCCATAAAGCCATTACCAAACGCCAGCACGGCCATGCTCCGGCAGTCAACTGGCTCTGTACCTCATGCCATGACGGCAAGCAGGGGAAGATCGTGACACCCGGTACCGATGCATCACGCTTTTCGACAGCCAACCCGGTCGCCGACACCTGCTTCTCCTGCCATGAGAAGAGCAAAGACAAGTGGTGGGATAAACGTTTTCACCACGAACCGGCCGACTCAGGTTTTTGTAACCGATGCCATAACCCCCACTCCTCCGAGAACGCCTTCTTTCTGAGGAAGAATACATGGGACCTTTGTGTGACCTGCCATGCGGATAAAATACCGGGTACCAACCATATCGTCGGCGTCTTCGGCCGCCAGAACCATCCGACCCACGGCGTTGCCGATCCTTCACGCCCGGGCAAACAGCTTACCTGTTCAAGCTGCCACTATCCGCACGGTTCTGACGCGGGCTTCCTGCTGCGCAGTAAAACCGGTGGTGTCTACGGCCTCTGCGTGCGCTGCCATAAAAAATAGCCCGCAGCGGACTGTTTTATTATATTAATATTATAAATAATCGAAATTTATATCACATAATAATTTTTTTTTATCATTTAGTATAAGTTTAAAAATATTTTAATCACCATTGCTATACACTAAACAAAGAAAATATTTAAAGGAAGTGCATGAAAAAGAGCATCTTGCCATCTATCCTCACCCTTCTGCTGCTGGGTAGTG
>JBFEWT010000090.1:0-9242 GCA_041546225.1 Sulfurimonadaceae bacterium | reverse complement strand
TTCCCGAGTATGAAGAGCGCCTTGACCATCATGGCGTTCCACGAGACCTGCACCTTGCGGTCGATGAAAGGGTAGGTCCGTTCGTTGCGTATCTTGAGCAGAGGGGCTTTTAGCGCTTCGAACCACGGCTCGCGCTGCGCATCGGGAAAACGCAGGACGTTGCTCTCTTCGAAGTTTCCTTCGGCGGTAGCGCTGAGGCGGATGCACTTCTGTTTGGCTTCATCGCCCGTTATGCCGATGCTCTCCATCGCGCTCAGAAGCTCCTGGCGGGTGTAGACGAAGTATTTGCCCTCTGCACCGTCGGTATCGGCGTCGCTGGCGGAGTAGAAGAGGTCGTTCTCCATCATCCGCGCACACATGAACTGCGCGATCTCTTCGGCGGTTCTGCGGTAGCTCTCCTCGCCCAGCTGCAGGTAGGCCGTAGCGTAGAGTTCGCAGAGCAGGCCATTGTCGTAGGTCATCTTCTCAAAGTGCGGCACCAGCCACTCCATATCGACGCTGTAGCGGCAGAAACCCCCTTCGACAAGGTCGTAGATGCCTCCGGCTTGCATGTTGTCAAGCGTATGGGTGACGATGTCGCGCGCCTCTTCGTCGCGGTTCAGGCGGTAGATGTTGAGCAGGGTCGTGAGTGTGGACGTATGCGGAAATTTCGGCTCCTGCGAAAAACCGCCGTAGCTCGGCTCGTAGTTGTGTCCGGCCTGTTTAAGAAAGGTGGCGGATACATTGGCATCGAGTTTCGTCGCTTCGGTCGGGTGCGCCTTTGGCTGCAGGTACCCCTGGATCTCGTCGGCATTCTGGAAAAGCTTTTCGTCGTTCTCTGCTACTTTCTGCGCGATGATCTGTGTCAGCTCCGTAAACCCCATCATCCGGTCGCGTGATACGGGAGGGATGTAGGTACCGGCGTAGAAGGGCTTGTTCTGGGGTGTACAGAAGATGGAGGTGGGCCAGCCGCCGGGGCGGCGGTTGAGAAGCATATGCACTTCCTGGTAGTGTTTGTCGATATCGGGGCGCTCTTCGCGGTCGACTTTGATGCTGATGAAGTGCTCGTTCAGAAATGCCGCGATCTCTTCGCTCTCAAAGACGTCATGCTCCATGACATGGCACCAGTGGCAGCTGCTGTAGCCGATGGAGATAAAGATGGCCTTGTTCTCTTTTTGGGCACGCTCAAACGCTTCGTCACACCACGGGTAACAGTCGACGGGGTTCTCTTTGTGCTGCTGCAGGTAGGGTGAGTCTTCCAACGCGAGTCGATTTGACATAAAAATATCCTCTTTTCAATATCTGGTGTGTGCATTATACCGTTCAACAGTATACGATAAAGGGTGCCAAGGCGTAAAAACAGCGCCTTACATATCGCCGCAGACATCCGCGTTGCACGTAGGCGCTTTACCGGTATCGTTGGCGTTGTTGATCAGGAACTTTTTAAGATGTTTGCGCTTTTTCTGATAGTACGAGGAGTCGAGTCGCTCCATCGCCTTCTCGTTGTTTTTGTGCACGGCAATAAGCTCCCGGTCTTTGTCATCGAACATCCCGCGCCACTCAAACTGTGCAAGCATACTCGCACCCTTGAAGGGTTTTCCATGGCACTCCATGCAGAGTTTATTATACGCTTTATAGCCGCGTACAGAGTAGCCGGCAGAGAGTGTCAGAGGCATGATTATAAATAATGCCGTTAAAAAAGGAACTTTTTTCATGCTGTATCCTTTATAATGAATCTTATTATCATCATACCGTGCCCACCTTGATACCATTCTGCATGATGGCGAATAGTCGTAACGGATAAAGAAGCGGTAAGTTTGGCTGGCTGCTATAAGGAGTGTTTTCCTTAACAAAAAAGGATAGATTTGAAGTATATGACGGGCGTTACACGTTTGTTACGCGAAGATGCGTTACAATACACTACTTTTTAAAAATGCAGGATAGATAATGCGTAGTATTTTGGTTTTGATGGTACTTACAACGGCGCTTTTTGCCTTGCGGTCATCTTTTTTGATGCCCGAAGAGGCGTTTATACCAAAGGCATCACTGCAAAACGTTTCGACTGTCGTCATCGACATTGAACTGGGTAAAGAAATCTATCTTTATGAAGAAGAGCTCAAGGTCATCGATACCGATACGAACGACGAGATCGTAATTCAGAGTGTTTCGATGCCCGAAGCGGTAGAACACCATGAAGAGATGGTGTTCCTGGAGTCGCCGCATATCGAACTTCCTCTGGCAAAAACAGCCGACTTCTCCGGTTCCAAAGAGTTCACTGTAAAGCTCTCTTTCCAGGGCTGTTCGGAGAAAGGCCTATGCTACGAACCTATCGAAAAGCTTTACAGCTTCACCGTCGAAAGCAGCGCGCTCGCGATGAACGGTGCGGCTGCCCAGTCTGAAGAAGCGGCTGCGGAGCCCAAAGCGGCACCTCTGGTCTCCGAGACTTCCGAGATCGCCAGCATCATCAAAGAGAGCGGGTTGGGGGTGATCATCCTGACATTCTTCGGCTTCGGTCTTCTGCTCGCGCTTACGCCGTGTGTCTTTCCCATGGTGCCTATCCTTTCATCGGTCATTGTCGCCCAGGGAGAGGGGATAACCGCTAAACGCGCCTTCTGGCTATCGGTGGTCTATGTACTGGCGATGTCCATTACCTATACGGTCGCCGGTATCCTTGCCGGACTCTTCGGAGGCAACCTTCAAGCAGCGTTTCAGACGCCGTGGGTCATCGGTCTTTTCTCCGGTCTCTTCGTCGTACTGGCGCTCTCCATGTTTGACCTTTTCGAGTTCCAGATGCCAAACTTTATCCAGTCGAGGCTCAGCGATGTGGGCAGCCATCAAAAAGGGGTTGCCGGAGTCGCGACCATGGGCTTCCTCTCTGCACTGATCGTCGGTCCGTGTGTCGCCGCGCCGCTTGCTGGCGCACTCATCTATATCGGCCAGAGCGGCGATGCCCTCATCGGCGGCGTCGCACTCTTCGCACTCTCTATCGGTATGGGGCTTCCGCTGCTGCTTGTCGGTACTGCAGCGGGCAGGTATATGCCGAAACCCGGAGCGTGGATGGATACGATCAAGCATATCTTCGGATTCCTGATGCTTGCCGTTGCCATCTGGATGGCGAGCCGGGTGCTCTCTGCGCAGATGACACTGCTGGCATGGTCGGTCCTGCTGGTCTTCGCTGCTGTGGGAACCGGTGCGTTCGAGCAGATACGCGGGCGTTGTATCCGCTGCTGGCGTGCAGCGCGAAAGTCTGTGGGTATCTTGATGTTTATGTATGCAGCGGCGCTCTTTATCGGTGCGCTGACGGGTGCAACCAACCCGCTTAACCCGCTTGAGAAGTTCTCGGTATCTGCTGCTTCACAGACAGTTTCCGAGCAGAAAACGGTGTTTAAAACGGTACGCTCCATGGATGAGCTGAACAGTGTCCTCGCCGATTCAAAAGGCAAAAAGGTGCTGGTGGATTTCTGGGCGCAGTGGTGTACCTCATGCGACGAGATGGAGCGCAATACCTTCAGCAATCCTGCCGTACAGAACGCGATGAAGGATTTTGTTCTGGTAAAAGCGGACATTACGGCCAACGATGATGCTTCAAAAGCGCTGACGAAAAACTTCGGTATACAGGGACCTCCGACGGTCATCTTCTTTGATGAGACGGGTACGCTCATCGAGGGTGCGGAGATCGTGGGTGAAAAAGGCCCTGAAGCGTTTTTAAAACTGCTTGAACGATTTTAGGAGGTTAGCAAGATGAAAAGAGTAATAACACTGTTGATGGCACTTTGCGTTTCATTGCTGGCGGAACTTGACTGGGCGACAGACTCCGCGGCCGCGTTTGAACAGGCAAAGCAGGAGCAGAAGATGGTGATGGTGATGCTTTCACAGGAGAACTGCGATACCTGCTGGTACATGGAGAACGTCGTTTTTGACAACGATGACCTTGTCTATGAACTTCAAAGCAGCTTCGTCCCCGTCAAGATCGATATACATGATGAGATAGTCCCCGAAGGACTGACCTATATCGGTACGCCGACGTTCTACTTCTTAAGCGAGACGGGCGAAAAAATAGACAGGCTGATGGGCGGTGCCAACGTGAAAGACTTCACAGAAGCACTGCGAGAGATCAAACAGGCTGTTAAAAAGTAGCCTTACGCCTCCAGTATCTGCGCAACACGTTTTGAGCTGCCGTGCTGCAGATACCCCCTAAGCTCACGCGAATCTCTGTAGTACGCTTCACGGTCGAGACGCTCATACGCATCCATCAGGTTCTGCGTTGTCGCATCGTCCTGGATAAACTCGGGATGCAGCGGCCGTCCGCAGTGGTGCTCGAACATGATGTTCCCCAGGCCCACATGATCGAGTTTTACCAGGCGTGAGCCTATGGCATAGTCGAGGGGCTTGGCTTTGTAGGCGAGCACGAACGGAAGGCCGATAAGGCATGCTTCAAGTGTCGCCGTTCCGCTGCAGATAAAACCGAAATCGCTTTCAAACATCGCTTTATAGGGGTCGTTGACGACGGTAAAAGCAGAGACGTCGCCGTAGAGCTGCGCGATCTGTTCGTCGGAGAAGAACGGCGGGATGGCCAGCAGTGCTTCACCTTCGATCTGTTGACGGATCTCATGGTACAGAGGCATGAGGCGTGTGATCTCGCCGCGGCGGCTGCCGGGCATAAAGAGGGTCTTGCCGTTGCGTGTCACGCCCTCTTTGATACGGGGGATCTCGTCGAGAAGTGGGTGGCCGACGTATTCGATGGCGGCACCGGCGCTGTAGTGCTCTTTCTCGAACGGGAGGATAGATGCCATCTTGTCCACATAGCGTTCGATCTTTTTGATGCGTCCCTTGCGCCATGCCCACGCCTGCGGAAGGATATAGTAGACGATCTCTTTGTCGGGGTAGCGTTTTTTCAGCTTTTTCGCCAGCGGCAGGTTGAAACCCGAAGAGTCCATAAGCAGTACTTTGTCGGCCTCGGCTGCGAGTTCGACCATCTCGTCGGCGAGTTTGAAGAAGAAACGCAGTTTTTTAAGTGCATCGACAATGCCCATGACGGCGAGGGAATTGAGGTCGATGATGGGTCTGCCCAGTTTGCCGTCGAAGATGCCGACGAGTTCGGTGGTGTCTGAGAGCTCTGCCTTGAGTGCACTCAGGTGGACATTGGCCGAGTGTTCGAGCGCGCTGACAAGTATCTTCATGATCCGCCGTCTCCCCATGTCTCGTATGCCGGCTCGTAGCGTTCGGTCTGCTCATCTGTGAATTCGTTCAAAAAGGTCGTAAGCGCATCGATCTCTTCATCGCTCAGCGGTTCGGCGAAGGGGATCATCATCTGCGACATCTGCGTCGGTGCCTCTTTGGCGCGGTAGCGCTTGAGCTTGTTGCTCAGGTAGCCCTTGGCGCGGTTTGCAAGCATGGGGTAGGTGTGCATCCCTTCGGCTTTGGTGCCGTGGCAGCCGTTGCACCCTTTTTCAAAGTAGAGCGCTTCGCCGCTTCGGTAGAGCTCGGACTGGGCATAAAGCAGACCTGTTGCCATAAAAAGAGTGAAAAGAGTCCGCAATCTAACCCCCGACTAAACATATTTGTTTTAGAATAATGCAATTATATCAAAAGGGTACCTTTATAGACCCCCGGATGGGTGGGTGAGGTATCAAAAAGGCTTGGCAAGATGGTTATTACCGATGTGATTGTTTGCGATGTGAACGGTGAGCGGCCGGCAGAGGTACGCATTGAAAACGCGAAGATCGTCGAAGTGGGCAGCCGTGTGAGCGGCGAGCCGCGCGTGAGTGCCAACGGCGCCTATCTGATGCCCGGACTTGTGGACACGAACATCCGTCTCAAAGATGCCCAGATGAACGGGAAGAACCTCGAAAGCCTTGCGCAGGAAGCGTTGAAAGGCGGGGTGGTCACTGCCGTGCTCGCTCCGGACTCCATGCCGGCCGTGGACAATACCATCGTCTTGGAATTCGTACAGTCTACCTGTGCGCATACCAAGGGGGCAAAGATAGAGACGACCATCAACAGTGTCAACGACGAGAACCTTCTGAGCAACATCGCCATACTCCTCAAAAAAGGGGCGGTGGCTCCGTATATGTCGACCAACGTCGATACCAACATCGCCAGCCGTATCGCCGAGTATGTCAAGATGTACGGCGTAACACTGCACTGCAAGGCGGAAGACGAGAGCCTCTCGAGCAGCGGCATCATGGTCGAGGGCGCGGTAGCGACACGTCTGGGCCTCGGCGGTATCTCGCCGCTGAGCGAATCATCGCAGGTCGCAAAGATGATAGAGATCGCCCGCCACTTCAACGTCTCGGTGCTCTTCAAAAGCATTGCCAACCCCCGTTCGGTCGAACTGATCACACAGGCAAAGGCGGAGGGTGTGCAGGTCGCGTGCGAAGTGAGCATTCACCACCTGCTGCACTGTGACGAGGCGTGCGACGGTTTTAACACGACGGCAAAACTTGACCCGCCGCTGGCGACACGTAAAGATATGTCTGCACTTCAGGAGGCGCTGAAGAACGGGCAGATCGATATGCTTACATCGCTGCACCAGCCCAACTCTCTTGTCAATAAAGAGGTGGCGTTTTTCGATGCCTCCAACGGATGCGAAGCGGTAGCCGATGCACTGCCCCTGTACTACACCAAGCTGGTGCAAAGCGGTATGATCTCGCTGAGCAGACTGGTCGAGCTCACATCGGCCGCACCGGCTAAAGCGGCGGGAGAGCAGAGCGGAAGTATCGCAGCAGGAGAGAAAGCGGATCTTGTACTCTTCGATCCCAAAGGCAGCCACCTTGTTTCCAATGCCCAGTCGCTCTATGACGGCGAAGAGCTTTCAGGGCGTGTTGTCATGGCGATACGCGCGGGAGAGATCATTCGGCTTTAAGGGGTGAGGGCGTGATGCGTGTTTTGTCTGTGAAGCAGTATACGCAGCCGCAGGCTGCGCACGTTTAAAACTCCCTTAGAGGGCTTTACGGTTTCTGAACTCTGCTATCTCTGATTCGACCATCTCGTCGATCATGATCTCATAGAGCTTTGTCAGCAGGTTCGGAGAGACACCCAGCGCGATCGATTTTTGGCGTACACGGTTGATGACGTCATCGATACGTTCGGGCGACTTGACCTCGTCAACGGTGTTTTTGAAGTTTGCGGCCTGTTTGATATAGGCGTTGCGTGCCGCGATCAGTTCGACGATCTGCTCATCGAGGGCATCGACTGCACTGCGGACTTCTTCGAGTGAGTTGCACTGTGTCGTTTCCATGCATCATCCTTGCAATATTTTTGGCTTATCTTAGCGTATCCTACTTGAGGATTACTTTGTGGCACACATTAAAAAGAGCGGATAGTCTCCATTCTCTTTTTTAACGGTGTGGACAGGGTGGAACGTAACCGCACTAAAGCCTGCCGCTTCAGCAAGCTTTTGCAGCGTCTCATGTTCGAAGCCATGGTGAAACACCCCCTCAATGCCCTGCGGATGAAAACGGCCGTCCTCTTTCTCCAGGTCGGCGATAGCGATGAATCCTCCCTCGTTGAGATGCGCGTAGAGCGTTTTTAAAAAGGCGGCGGTATCTTCCACATGGTGCATCGCCATGGCGCTGATGATACCGTCAAACGTCTCATCCAGAGGCATCTGCGTAATGTCGCCGAGGCAGGTGTGTACCCGCAGTTTGGCACTGTTCTTCGCTTCGAGCTGTTCGAGCATCTTTGCGGAGGTATCGACACCGGTGACTTCTGCCACCAGCGGCGCTATCTTGAAGCTCAGCAGTCCTGTGCCCGCGCCGAAATCCATGATCTTCATCGTTTTTGTGAGTGTGACGTTTTTGATGATAGCGTCGGCACTCTTTTGCGCCAGTACCTGTTTCAGGTCACCCTTGTCCCAGTCGGCGGCGGATTTGTCAAAATGAGAACTCATGCGTTTCCTTTGGCGTATTTGAATTGGTACATCAGGATGGATGCGGCGATGCCGACGTTAAAACTTTTGATGCCGGGGGCCATCTCGATCTTGACGGTCTCGTCACAGGCGTCGAGTACCTCCTGCGAGACCCCTTCGCTCTCATGCCCCATCAAAATCACCCATTTGCCGGGGATCGTGATGTCGCTCAAACAGGTCGCATCATCGGTGGCTTCGGCGGCAAAGATCGTGTAGCCGTTCTCTTTGAGTGCGCGTAATGTATCGAAAATATTATCATAGTTGTGCGTTTTGAGCTTGCTCACGTAGCCCATGGAGACCCGGAGCGCGCGGCGGCCGTAAGGGTGGGGCCCCTGTTTGGGAACAAGGAAGGAGTCGATGCCCAGCGCCGCAGCGCTGCGTGCGATGGCGCCGACGTTCTCCGTCTTTGAGAAGGTGTCTAGCATGATGATCTGGTCGCCGAGTCCGCTGATGGGAACGTCGTTTGGACGAATACCGTGCATCATGACGCCGTGGTGTATCTTGTGGCCGACGATCTCGCGCATCAGCGCTTTGTCCGCGACGTAAAGCGTCGGGACGTTTCGGCTCTCTATCAATGCCCTGTTCTTCTCATAGTAGGCCTCTGTAGCGAGTATGCTGCGTACTTCGATAGAGGTCTCCAGCAGTATGTTGACCACCCTGTCGCTGTCGGCGATGAAACTGTTGTCTGCGGTGAAGGCGTTGTCGCGCAGGGACTTGTAGATCTGCAGTTCGGGGATATCCAGATCGTCGATGGGTGTGAAATTCATGATGCTCCGTTATCTATGTCTGCAAGATGTCCGGCCACAAAGCCGCTGGCAAAGGACCACTGCAGGTTGTAGCCGCCGCAGGGGCCGTCGAGGTTCATGATCTCGCCGCAGAAGAAGAGCCCTTGTAGCACTTTGCTCTCCATCGTCTCGGGACGGATCTCTTTGAGCGAAACGCCGCCGCGGGTGATCATGGCCATTTTGAAGCCGTCATGCCCGGTCACGGTGAGCGGTGTCCATGCAAGCAGCCTGATGAGCCAGTCGCGGGAGACACCGGGGAGTCTGCTGAAGCGTTCATCCGGATCGGCATCTGCAAGGGAGCAGAGCGCACGTGCAACGGAGTCGGGAAGCAGCGTGTGCAGGTGTTCAAGCGTCGTGCCTTCGGGGTGTCTGGCGACGGCCTCTTTCATGGCGCTTCGAAGCTGCTCTTCGTTAAGGCCTTTGGTGAGGTTGATGAGCAGGGGGACTTCGCCGTGTTTTTCCAGCAGCGGCGTCACTTCGCGGGCAAAATCGAGTACGACAGGACCGCGTATGCCGTTTTTGGTGAAGATAAGATCGCCCTTTGCGCGCAGTTTTTTCGCCTTGGGGAG
>JBFEWT010000034.1:0-19265 GCA_041546225.1 Sulfurimonadaceae bacterium | reverse complement strand
TCAAACGTCTCAATACTGTGCGCTTCGTCGACCTCGAACCGATCTTTCGCCGCCTCCGCGCCCAGCCGTACGCCTGTCCAGAGCTCCATCTCCTCGTTTTTGGGCTGAACGAAGAGGTGCGTCCGGGTCGTCTCCCCTTTTTTCACCAGGACCAGCGCGGCATTGTCCTCTGTAAAACCGCACAGGTAGTAAAAATTGCTCTCCTGGCGGTAAGGGTACTCGGTATCGTTTGAACGCATCTTGTACCTTTGCGAGGCAATAACGGCAACACTCTCAGGCTCCATCTGTGCCAGTAGCGTGTTACGGCGTTGTACATAGTGCTTTTCCATCTCATCTGCCTTATCTATATTCTGACGTATTGTAGCAGGTTATTTGCTCCCACTGCGCTCCGCAGTCCATCGAAACAACAGCTTTCCTCTCAGCTGCCCGGCCCAACCATTTTCTCTGCGACGACCCACGTGTTAAACTCCTCCTCCGTCACCAGTCCAAGCGCCAGTGCGGCTTCTAAGAGTGTCGTGCCCTCGCTGTGGGCTTTTTTCGCGATCTTTGCAGCGTTATCGTACCCGATATGCGGATTCAGTGCGGTGACGAGCATCAGTGATTCATCCCGCAGCCGCACGATACGCTCTTCATTGGCGGTAATGCCGCTGACGCACCTGTCGCTGAAGCTGCGGCAGGCGTCGCTCAGCAGAGAGATCGATTGCAGCAGGTTATAGATCATGACGGGTTTGAAGACGTTGAGCTCAAAATGGCCGTTCGATCCGGCTACCGTGATCGTCGTGTGATTGCCCATGACCTGTGTCGCGACCATGCTTAGCGCCTCGCATTGCGTCGGGTTGACTTTGCCGGGCATGATGGATGAGCCGGGCTCATTCTCAGGCAGGATGATCTCACCGATACCGCAGCGCGGCCCCGAGCCGAGCATACGGATATCATTGGCGATCTTCATCAGGCTGACGGCTACGGTATTGAGCGCGCCGCTGGCTTCGACGATGGCGTCATGCGCCGCAAGGGCCTCGAACTTGTTCTCTGCGGTTGTAAAAGGCAGCGACGTCACTTCCGCCACCTGCTTTGCGAACTGAACGTCAAATCCCCTGACCGAGTTCAGGCCCGTGCCGACGGCCGTACCCCCTTGCGCCAGCTGGCAGAGTGCGGGCAGCACGGCTTTGACGCGGCGAATGGCATTGTGCATCTGCGCCGCGTAACCGGAGAACTCCTGCCCGAGCGTCAGGGGTGTCGCATCCTGCATATGCGTTCTGCCGATCTTTACCAGCGGGCTGAACGCTGTTGCCTTGAGATTCAGCGCATCATATAGAGTATGCAGCGCGGGCAGCAGGCGCTGCGTGATCTCTTCTGCGGCGGCAATGTGCATCGCCGTGGGGAACGTGTCGTTGGAGGACTGCCCCCTGTTGCAGTGGTCATTCGGGTGTACCGGCTCTTTGCTGCCGATCGTCCCGCCCAGAAGCTCGATGGCACGGTTGGAGATCACCTCGTTTGCATTCATGTTGCTCTGTGTACCCGAACCGGTCTGCCAGACCGAAAGGGGGAAGTGCTCATCAAGCCTGCCCTCCATCACCTCGCCGGCAGAGCGCATGATGGCATCTGCGATCTCGGGCTCCAGCAGGCCTAGGTCCCTGTTGACCTTGGCCGCGGATTGTTTGACAATACCCAAAGCACGGATCAGCGCTTTGGGCATCGTCTCGGTCCCGATAGGAAAATTGATCAGCGACCTTGCCGTTTGTGCCCCGTAATACTTCTCCGCCGGTACGTTCAATGTGCCGAACGAATCATTTTCGGTTCGATATCTCTGCATGATCCACTCCTTGCGTCTATTACTAAAAACTATACCATATCATCAGAGAGTGTATCATAACTGCATAAATACCCATGATTACCGCGTGTAATGCGCGCATCCAAAGCTTGACAATTAACCAAGCGGTGGTTAAAATCAAATCCATAGAGTTAGCGAAGAGTAGCTACCTTGGAAAATAGCGTGCTTTGAGGAAAAAAGCTCATGATGCGGATCATAGAATATTTCACCGAGAACAAACGGCTTAACTACGTGCTGCTCATATTTCTGCTCTTTTTAGGCATAAGCGCCTATCAAAGCATCCCCAAAGAGCTCTTCCCCGATGCCACGCTTAACAAGGTCGTCATCAGCGGGGGTTACGCCGGTGCCAGTGCTAACAACCTCGACAAGATGGCCGTACGCGACATCGAAGACGAGGTCGGCAATATCAGCCATATCGACCAGATCGAGACCACGATCGTCCCCGGCTCTTTCTCCATCGTCCTGACCCTCGACGAAGACGCCGACGGCATCGACATTCTCAACAAAGTCAAAGACGCCATCGCCCTGACGCGGCAGTACCTCCCTGCGGACATGAACGAACCTTCCGCACGTCTGCTTGAGCGCACCCGCCCGCTCATCAACCTGGCGATCTCCTCGGAAGAGCTGGATACCGACACGCTGATCGCATCCGCCCGCGATATCAAATCCAAACTCTCCAAGATCGAACACATCACCGACATCACTATCTACGGCGAATCCGACCGCGAAGTCTCCATCCGCCTCGACACCGATGCCATCAATGCCTACCGCCTGAACAACGACGCGGTCATCGCGGCCATCCGCAACCTCTCCTACACCTTTCCCATCGGCGAGATCGAACAGCGCGGCAGTTTCGTCTTCGTCTCGACCGTCAACGGGAAAGAGGATGTGACCGGCTGGGAAGAAGCGCTGATGAAGATCGGAGAGAAGTTTGTCCGGCTTGGGGATATCGCCGATGTGCAGATATACCATCCCCAGGACAAGACCCTTGCGACATTCAACGGCAAAAAGAACCTGACGCTCATCGTCTCCAAAGACAATGCCGGCAACGCCATCGCACTCTCCAAGACCCTGCGCGATTACGTCGAAACGCTTAAAAACGATTATCCGCAGATCACCTTCGGTTTCTACGCCGACTCTTCGGTTCCGGTCAAAAACCGCCTCGACACGGTCATCTCCAACCTCACCTTCGGCCTGATCCTGGTCTACCTCTCGATGTACGTCCTCATCAACGGCCGGACGGCCGCCGTCGTCGCCATCGGGGTGCCCTTCGCCTTTATCATCGGGCTGATCTTCATCTACTACAACGGCTACACGATCAATGTCATCTCCCTGCTCGGTGCGCTTATCGTCATCGGTATGGTCGTCGACGACGCCATCATCATCAGCGAAAACATCCAGCGCCACCTCGACGAGGGAATGGCGATGCGCGAAGCGACGATGAAGGGGGTACGCGAGATGCTGCTGCCCGTGACACTGGCGTCGTTCACCACCATCGCGGCTTTCTTGCCGATGTTCATGCTCAGCGGCAATATCGGGCTCTTCATCAAGCTGGTGCCCGTCGTCGTCATACTGGTGCTTATCGGCTCGCTGCTGGAGAGTTTTCTTTTCCTGCCGCTGCACGCCGAAGAGATACTCAAGCCGGGGAAGAAGTCCCTCGACTGGACACCGGCCATGCGGCTCTATGAAAAAATGCTGCACTTCCTCATCCGCTACAAGAAGACCTCGCTGAGCCTCTTTTTGATCCTGATCCCGCTGGCAACCGCCGTCGCGGTACAGCAGTCGCATTTCCAGTTCTTCCCGAAATACGACGGCAGCAACGTCTACATCTCGGGCAAACTCGACATCAGCACCCCGCTTGAAGACACCTATAAGGTCACCCGTGCGCTCGAGTCGCAGATACTGGCGCATAAAGAGGAGTTTTTCATCAAAAGCGTCTCCACCGTCACCGGCTTCAGACGCAGCCTCGTCGGCGGCAGCGAAAACGGCAGCGGGCTTTTCTACATCACCATCGAGCTGCATGAGATGGTGGACGAGAACTGGATCAACAAATACGTCAACCCCATCCTCGACCTCTCCTTCGATTTCACCAAGGAGCACAAGATCCGCACACTTCGCTCCTATGAAGTCGCCAAACGGATGAAAAACTTTCTCATGCCCTACAAAGAGCAGTATGAGATGGTAGAACTCGGCATCACCGAGGACCGCCCGAGGGGAATGATCCGCTCCGATATCCAGATCAACCTTACCGGCACGAACGACAGGGAGCTTGAAGCCGCCGTTTTGGCACTGGAGAAAGAGATCAACGCCCTGCAGGGGATCATCAGCGTCAGCAACAACATCCGATACGGCAAAAACGAGTACAAACTCCGCATCAACGCCTACGGCGAACAGCTTGGCCTGAGCGAAGCCGCCATTGCCCGCACACTCAGCAGCTACTATCTTGAGAACCGAAAAGGGACGACGTTCAGCGACGAGGGGGTGATGGAGATCACCACGCAAGCCCTCGACAAAGACTCGCTTCCCGGCCTTATGCAGTTCGACCTGCCTCTGGGAGACGGCCGTTTCATCAAACTGGGCGATGTCGCCGATATCGTTACCGTGCGCGACTATGAGAAGATCGAAAAGATCAACGGCGATATCGTCAAATCGCTCTACGCCAATGTCGACGAACGCGTCATCACCGCCAACGAGACCATTGCCGCCCTGCAGCCGCTTATCGACACCTTTGCCGCACAGCGTATCGGCGTGAGTTACCTCGGCGAAAAAGAGAAGAACGACCAGCTTAGAAGCGACATGCAGCGCGCCGTCACCATCGCGCTGATGCTGATGCTGATCATCCTGCTCTTTATCTTTCCGAAGATCAAATATGCCCTGATGATCCTTTCGGTCATACCCCTCTCCCTGCTCGGGGCGCTTGTGGGGCACCACATCGTCGGGATCAATATCACCATGCCCTCGCTCATCGGCATGCTGGGGCTCGCGGGGGTCGTCATCAACGACGGGATCATTATGCTTGATTTCCTCAAAGGCACCCATAATACGGAAAGTTTCTATGCACGGGCCAAGCTGCGTCTGCGGCCGATCCTCATCACCTCCGTCACCACCTTCCTCGGCCTCTTCACGCTCATCTTCTACGCCACGGGACAGGCGGTCATCTTGCAGCCTTTGGCCATCTCGCTGGGCTTCGGACTCATATGGGGGACGGTGCTCAACCTGCTTTACCTGCCGACCCTCTATGCCATCATCAATAACATCCAACCGCAAAGGAGCTGACATGCGTTTAGCACTGCTATTTATTTTGGGTACCGCTGCACTGAATGCCGGTATCTACAAAGCAAAGGTCGAACCCTTCGACGCCTATACCATTGCGGCCGAAGCACAGGGGCGCATCGTTGCACTGAACCTCGATGACGAACTGCAAACCGTCTCCAAGGAGGTACTGACCATCGACCACGCACTCGAATCCTCCCAACTGGCCACGCTGCAGCGCAAACTGGAAAACCTCGACGAGCAGCTTGCCATCAAACGCGATCAGCATCAGCGCATCATGGCCGTTTCGGGCAAGAGCCGCTTCGAAAAGGAGCAGAGCCGCTTAAACCTTCTGACCCTCGAAGCGCAACGTCTTGAACTGCTCAACACGATGGCACAACTCAAAGACCTCATCACGAAAAAACGGGTCACCGTAGAGGGATGCTATCTCAAAAAGCTCTATGTCCGTGCCAACGAATATGCCATGCCGGGGACAAAACTGATGCGCTGCGAAGACCACAGCCTCCAGCGTATCATACTCTATGCCGATGCTGCCGATACAACAGACCTTCATGCCAAACAGATTCTGATCAACGGCGCTAAAGATGAGCGCTACCGCATCGACAAAATCTCCAGCAGTACCGATGAGACCTACATCTCCGCATACCGTGTCGAACTCGTCGGCAAACGTGCATACCGTTTCGGGGAGATGGTCACTGTGGAGATAAAGGAGTAACCATGCGAACGCTACCGTTTCTGTGCAGTATCGTACTGGCGACCGCCGTGATGGCACAGCAACCCCAGTTGCGGCCGGAGAAGAGCGAGCTGCTTGATCTTCAGCGCCAAAAGAGCAGCGCCGAATATGACAAGCTCAAAAAAAGCTGGCTGGCACCCGTAGAGCTGAGGGGATCATACACCCAAAGCAGTGACGCCGCTTCCCGGATGGATCTCACTACGAAACGGGCCAGTGCCAAGCTGGAGCAGAACATCTTTCGTTCCGGGGGGATCGTCTATGCCGTCCGCTACGCGCAGAGCGTCGAACGTCTTAACAACCTTGGTATCGATGCCGGTGAGGCAAAGCTTTACGAACAGCTCTACAGCGCCCTTGTCAACTACCGGCGTATCACCCTGCTGCTTCAGCAAAGCGGTGCCCGGCTGGACAACAGCGATATTGAAATACGCATACGCCGCGAACGCTATGAAGCCGGTGAGATCGACATCACCTTCCTCAACAGCGCGATTATGAACAAGAACAGCGAATCGTACAACTTCGCCACCCTGCGCGGCAATCTTCACGAGGCACAGCTGACGCTTGCGACCTACACGCCCGACGATCCGGAATCCATCGAACTTCCGGCGTTCACACTGCTGGATGAATCCGGCTACCTTAGTGACAACCTGGCATTAAAGCAGGCCAATGAGCAGATCACCAATACCCAGTACCTGCGCAAGACCTCCCGCTCGCAGTACCTTCCAAAGCTCTCGCTCAATGCCGAGATCGGCTACCTTGACAACGAGCATGAGGATCCGGCGATGCGTTATTCCGGACGCTATGACAGTGTCGGCGTCACCGCGACCATGCCGCTGGACATCAACATGTTCTCTACGCTTGAAGAAGCCAGGCTTGCAGAACTGATCGCCCGGACAGAAAAGCTCGACAAACGTCAGGAGCAGGTACAAAGCTATCGAAAACAGCAGAACCGAATACAGGAGTTTCGCGAAAAGATCGCAGTGACAAAACGCAATATCGCACTCTATGAAGAGCTTGAGGAGTACACCAAAGAGCAGGTCGTCACCGGCTATAAGACCGAACTCGACCTCTTGATGATACAGAACTCCCTCACCATACAGCGGCTTGAGGAGCAGATCCAGCAGCTAAACATACAGCAAGAGCTGCTCCGACTCCACTTTGCGACGCTCGCTTCGCTAAAAGGCTAAGACCAGATACCCGGGATCTTTGTCGCGCACTTGGGGCATTGGCCCTCAGGCGTAATATGGTTTGCATGCAGCGCATAGCCGTCACGGTCGATGATCTTCTCACCGCAGTTATGGCAGTAGGTCGACGAGTCGGTAAGCACGTTTCCGAGATAGATATAGTGCAGCCCCGCCGCCTTGCCGATCGCCTTGGCGCGTTCAAGTGTCTCTATGGACGTCGACGGGGTCTCTCTCATCTTGTAGTCGGGATGGAAAGCGCTCAGGTGCCACGGCACGTCAGGACCGAGCTCGCTGACGAGAAACTCCGCCATGCCCCTGAGCTCATCATCGCCGTCGTTATCCCCCTCGATAACCAGCGTCGTGACCTCTACCCAGATACCCGCGTTTTTCATCCGGACGAGCGTCTCTTTGACACCCTCGAGATCGCCTTTTAACGTCTTTTTATAGTAGTCGGCTTTAAAAGACTTCAGGTCGACATTGGCCGCATCGATGATGCCTGTCATATCTTCCACCGTCTCTTTGGACTCCAGGCCGTTGGTGACAAAGACGTTTTTCAAGCCCATCGCCTGGGAGATCAGAGCGATATCTTTGGCAAACGGCCAGAAGATCGTCGGTTCATTGTAGGTATAGGCGACACTTGCACAGCCGTGCATCGTCGCCATGCCGGCAAGGTTCTGCGGCGACCAGCTCTTGGAGGTATCGATCTCATGGGTCTGGGATATCTCCCAGTTCTGACAGAACGGGCAGCGGAAGTTGCACCCCACCGTCCCGATGGAAAAGCTGCGGCTTCCCGGCAGAACATGGTAGAGCGGTTTTTTCTCGATGGGGTCAACGTGTATCGCCGACGGATGGCCGTAGACGAGGTTTTTCAGCTCCCCGTTCTCATTGCTGTTAACACCGCAGATACCGGTTTTGCCCGGCTTGATGGTACAGTAGTGCTGGCAGAGCTGACAGATGATCGCGTCACTCCCCTCTTTGGATCTGAAAAAATTACTCACAGCGACCTCCCAACCAGATGTTTACTTCTGCAAGCGCTTTCTCCAATACACGGTTCATTGCCATAACACCCCCTTCGACATCACGCGTCGATGCCTTTTCCTTCAGGGTGATATGCTTGGCATCGGCGATAGCATTTCCTTTATCGTTCAACAGCAGAATGTCCATATCCAGACGGACATACGATGAAGCCTCTTCGGGGAAATACTGCATCAGATCGTTCAGGGTGATCTGCAGAACATAATCCGTCGGCAAAAGGGTCTTATACGAGACAACGTTCCCAAAACGGCCGCTGTTGCGTACTGAGGATTCCACGATCTTGCCTACGCGTTCATTGAGCGGCTGTGCCCATCTGGCATAGGCGTAGGCAAACTGTTTCATCTCCCCTTCGCCATAATAAATACTCCGGCCCGTATAGTTATCGGGTACCTGCAGACGGGCCACTTTGATGCTCTGTTGAGCACACCTGTCCTGGACGGCCTTCTGTATCGCCGTATGCGGTTCCAGCCTGTATTCGATGGCGGTCGGTACTACGGTCTGTATACTGCAAGCGCCAAATAAAAAGGGTATTACTATCAGCCATATTCGCATCTTACTCTCCCGGTCCTTTGCGGATCTCTTCGCTTTTGAAAATAACGTCGCTCGGACTGCGCCCCATCTGTTCAATAAGCTGTTCCAGACGGATAAGAACCGTCTGCATCTCCGTCATCGTATAATCTATATTCGCCAGTGAGCCCCCGGCGATCTCTTTAATGTTCAAATCGCCCTCTTCCATACTCTGCTTAAAGCGGATCATGGAACCTTCAATGCCCTTGTAGCTGTTTGATATCGAAGCGAAAGAAGTTTTGATGCTCTCTTCCCATACCAGCGTATTGTCAATCAGCCCGTCGATTTTGGGCATCATCGCATCAAACTTTCCGCTGATGGAGTCGGCATTGGCGATAAAGCTCTGCAGATGCGCGATCGTCTTCTCATCGAGTACCTTGTCGACATTCTCCATCGTACCGGCGCTGTGCTTAAGTATTCTGGCTATCTCACCCTGGTTCTCTTCATTTAACAGTGTCTCTGTCTGCAGCAGTGTCTTTGAAAGCCTGCTCGATACGGTACTCATGGATTTCTCGAAACGTTCAAAAAATGATGGGACGGAGGTGATGACAGGGTACTCCTCACCCTCTTTTGGCTTCAGCAGCGGGGCATTCTGACTGCCCTGGCTCAAATCGATGTAGCTCAGGCCCGTAATGCCCTGTGATGTCAGTTTCGCCACGGTATTGGTCTTGATCGGTGTCGTAGCGCGCAGGGAGACCATGATCTCGATCTCTTCACTGTTGTTCGGATTGATGCGCATCTGCTCCACCTTGCCGACCGTCACGCCCCGGTATTTCACCGGTGCATCGATGTTCAGCCCAGATACCGACTCCGTGAAAAAGATCTTATAGGGCTTCATCACATTCTCGTCTACGGGTTTCAACATCCAGAAGACAAACGCTATTAAGCCGCCCAGCAGTACCAGTACGACACCGCCGACAACACTGTAATTGACTCTGTTATTCATCTGTCACCTTAAAAAAAGTATCGATAAAAGGACTATTCGTCGCTACTACTTCTGCGAGGGTACCCTCCGCAGCTATCTTCTTCTGATCGATAACGGCCATCCTGTCCAGCGTTGAACGGATGGAACGCAGATCATGCGAAACCATTACAATCGTTAAGTTTAACATATCTCGCAACTCAACGATCAATCTGTCGAACTCACGCGCGGAAACAGGGTCCAGCCCCGAAGTCGGCTCATCCAGGAAAAGAAGCTTCGGATCCATCGCCAAAGCCCGCGCCAAAGCCGATTTTTTGCGCATACCGCCGCTTAACTGCGCAGGGTAAAGCAGTGCGTCTTTGGGCTGGAGTCCCACAAGGTTGATCTTATAGGCGACTATCTCGTTGATCAGGGAGTCGCTGATATCCGTATACTCCCTGAGTACCACGGCAATGTTCTCCGCAACGGTCAGTGACGAATAGAGTGCACCGTTTTGAAACAGCACGCCCCATTGCCTGCGCAGCGACTGGGCTTCCTGATGCGCTGCCCTCGAGACATCGCAGCCGAGTACCTCCATAAAACCGCCCTGAAACTTCTCCAGCATCAGCATCTGACGCATCAGGGTACTCTTGCCGCAGCCGCTGGGGCCGAGAAGTCCGAAGATCTCGCCCTCGTTTACCCGTAACGAGATACCGTCATGCACAAGGTTGGCACCGAAACGCGTAATGATGTTCTGTACGTTGATAAGCGGACGCATCAGATCCCCAGCTTCGTAAACATGATCGAAAAGAGCGCATCGCAGATAATGACGGCGAAGATGGATTCGACGACACTCTTCGTCGTATTCAACCCGATGCTCTGCGTATCGTTTTTCACCTGCATCCCCCGGTAAATACCGATAGTGGCAATAAGCATCGCGAAGAACGGCCCCTTGACGAGTCCGACGACATAGTGGCGGATATCCACGACATTGTTGAAGCGCTCCATGAAAAGGTCCACACTTATGCCCAGTTCCACGTTGGCGATCAGCATCCCGCCGAGCACACCCATGACATCGGCAAAGAAGATCATCAGCGGCATCATCAGCGTCAGTGCGATCATCCGCGGCAGGACCAGAAAGGTGAACGGGTCAAACCCCATAGTCCGCATCGCATCCAGCTCTTCAGTGATCTTCATCACCCCTATCTGTGCGGCATACGCCGAGCCGCTGCGCCCTGCGACGACAATGGCCGTAATAAGCGGGGCGAGTTCGCGCAAGACCGAGATACCGATCATATCGACGATAAAGATGTTGGCGCCATAGAGCTTGAGCTGGACCGCGGACTGGTACGCCACGACGATCCCGATAAGGAACGTCGTCAGCGCGATGATGCCCAGAGCCTTGACCGCACTCTCGTTCATCTCGAAGATGATCTCTTTGTAACGGATGCCGCCCAGCTTTTTAAGGATAAGCAGCAGCATATACGACGCCTGACCAAAAAAAGCCAGAAAATGGTTCAGATCATCCAGCCGGCGGCAAGCAGCGCGCCCCAATGACTCTATCCAGTCCGGCTGTTGCGGAGAGAGTGCCGTAATCGTGCCTTGATGTTCCTGCGCCACCTTCATGATCTCTGCGAACTGCGGGTTCAGCCCCTCTATCTCAAAAGTGCCGCCTTGTTTCTCAATACGCCGTTTGCAGAGCAGTATCAGCAAAGCTGCCGCGGAGTCAAAATGCGTAATTGCGTTCATATCGCATACTACAGGGAGATTTCGCAGTGGTTGAAGGTAGCCATCAAGAGCTGGTTCGAGCGTTGAAAGATTTTGCAGACGCAGATCACCCGACAGCGTGAGAAGACTGCCGCGCGGTGATGCATCAAAGGTAATGGAGGGGGTCTGTGTTGGCTGCATTCCCGGGCGCTTTAAAAGTTGCGCTCCAGAAGTTTATCGACTTTTAAAATGGTCAGGATCTTGTCTTGCTGTTTCCCGACCCCCTCAATAAGACTGTTTTCCTGAAGTGCCGTTTCCGGCGCAGGACCGATGTCGCGCTTTTTCAGGCGGATAGCCTCCGTAAGACGGTCGATGACAAAACCGGCGACTTCATCACCGTCTTTCATCACGATGAAACGGGTCTCATCCGTATGCTTCTGCGTAGGAAGGCCAAAACGCATTCTCAGGTCGATCAACGGGATGACGGACCCGCGCAGGTTAAACACACCCAGTACATAGTTAGGCGTCTGCGGCACACGCGTCCAGCCGATAGGCTTAATGATCTCCTGAATACTCAGGATCGGCACGCTGAACTCTTCGTCACCGACGATAAAGCCGACAAGCTGGACAATGTTTTCGATCTCGCTCGTATCAGGCTCCAGCTGCTTCTGCTGATTACTTATGATCTGTTGAAGTTTCTCACTCATGACGACAACTCCGTTTTGAACTTGATATTACGTTTGACTACGCTGAGCAGGTAATCCGGCGAGTACGGTTTTGTAATGTATTCGACCATACCCGACTCGACACCGCGCATACGGTCCGTTTTACCGGTACGTGACGTGACCGCGATAAGCGGCATGTTCTTGAAGCGGTTATACTTCTTGATCTCGGAGGCCAGTGTATAGCCATCCATACGCGGCATCTCGATATCGATCAGGACCGCGTCGAAGACATAATCAGATGACTTGATCGTGTTCAGCGCCTCGACCCCGTCAACCGCCTCTACGAGCGTTATGCCCAAAGGTTCGAGCGCTTTTGCCATAATGGTACGGTCCGTCTTCGAATCATCGACTATCAGCACATGATAGTCACTCGCCTTCGTCTTCTCGCCGATACCGCCTTGCCCGTTGGCACCCTCTGTGCCGATAGTCGATTCAACCGACTTGGCCATATGCATCAGTGCCGCGACATCGACGATGAGCGTCACGCCGCCGTCTCCGCGGATCGTCGCACCGGCGATTCCTTCAATGCCTTTGAGGTACTCACCCAGGGACTTGATAACGATCTCTTCCTGACCGACCAGGGAATCGACGATCAGACCGATCTTGCTCTCTGCGAGTCCAAGTACAACGACATAGGCATACTCGCTGCTGTCAAAGACCCGTTCGACCTCGAAGATGTCGCCGATATGTACCAGCGAAAGCACCTCTTCGCGCAGACGCATGACCGAGCGGTTTTCCACCGTATAGATCTCATCTTTGCTGATGCGCACCGTCTCAAGGACCGAGGCAAGCGGGATGGCATAGTACTCTTCCTGTACACCGACAAGCAGTGCCTGGATGATCGCCAGCGTGAGCGGGATCTTCAGGTTCATCACCGTGCCCTTGCCCACTTCCGAGTCGATATCGATAATACCGTTGAGCTTTTCTATGTTCGTTTTAACAACGTCCATTCCCACGCCGCGCCCCGATACGTTCGTTACGGCGGCAGCCGTAGAGAAGCCCGGCTTGAAGATAAGCCCAAAAGCCTCTTTCTCGCTCATCTGGTCCGCTTCTTTTTCGGTAATGATCCCTTTTTCAAGAGATTTTGACTTGAGCATCTCCGCATCAAGTCCTTTACCGTCATCGGTGATCTGAATGACGATATGGTTTCCTTCATTATAGGCTTTCAGGCCGATAGTACCCGTTTCCGGTTTGCCGGCGGCAATACGGTCGGCAGTCGCTTCCACACCGTGATCACATGAATTACGGATAATATGCACCAACGGATCGCCGATCTCTTCTACAATCGACTTGTCAAGCTCGGTGTCTTCACCGCTGATCTCAAGCTCGATCTTTTTGCCAAGATCACGGGAGAGGTCGCGGATCATACGCGGGAACTTGTTAAATACTTTTCCGATAGGCAGCATACGCGTTTTCATAACCGCGATCTGCAGGTCGGTCGTGACCAGCGAGACAATGGAGACGACCTGATTCAGCTCTTCAAGGAACTCTTCGCCTTCATAACGCTCTTCGACGTCATCATTGATCTTTATAAGACGGTTTTTGCCCAGTACCAGTTCCCCGATAAGGTTCATCAGGTGGTCAAGGCGCTTGACATCGACACGGATCGTCTGTTCCACCGATGCCGGTGCTTTTTTTGCCGCTGCCGGCGGCGGAGTTGCCGCTTCTGCAGCCGGTGCCGGCGTAGACGGCGGCGGTGGCGGTGGCGGCGGTGCTACCGGGGCAGCAACCGGTTCGGGAACTGGCGCGGCAACCGGCTCGGGAACGGGCTCAGGTTCCGGAGTCGCCAGTTCAGGGACAGCTTCGCCCGCCGCTTTTTTAGCAGCGCGTTTTGCCTTGTCTGCCTCCTGACGCTCCATCAACAGCCGTTCTATCTCCGCTTCGATATCATCTTCGCTCAGCTCGGAATAATCCACTTCCTCTTCAGGTTCAGCCGCAACCGGTTCAGGCTCAGGCTCAGGTTCAACGACAGCCGGCTCTTCTACAGCGACTTCTTCGACGACCGGTGCCGCTTCTGCCGCAGGCGCTTCCACTTCACCGCTTCCGCCGACTGCCGCATCGAGCTTGCTGACACACTCACTGACATCGAGTCCCTGATCGGCCCCGGTATCACGAATGGTATTGAGCAATGCTTTCATCAGGTCGATGGATTCGAGGATGATATCCATGATCGGAGGCGTAATCAACAGCTCCCCGTGGCGAGCCTTGTTCAAAATGTTTTCCATGTGATGGGTCAAGTGTGTCAACACATCAAAGTTCAAAAACGAACTGGCACCCTTGACAGTGTGTGCCACCCGGAAGATACGGTTTAGCAGCTCAAGATCTTCCGGTGTCGACTCAAGTTCGACCAGGTCTTGGTCAAGCTGTTCGATCAGCTCGAACGATTCGACCAGAAAATCTTGTAATATCTCTTGAAATTCATCCATTTTGACTACCTCTATTGGATATGGTTGCGTACAACGCGGGCGACTTCATCATAAAATGAGTTCGCATCAAACTTGACCAGATACGCTTCACCGCCGGCTTCTATGCCGCGCAGTTCGCTGAAGTGGTCACTGATCGATGAGTTAAACACGATCGGGATATCGTTGAAGCGGCCATCATCTTTGACTCTTGCGGCAAAGTGAAAACCGTCCATCAACGGCATCTCAACATCTGAGACGATCAGCTTGAGATGATCATGCAGGTTCGGCTCATACATGGCGTGCAGATCATCCAGGCGGTTAAGCCCCTCTTCGCCATCATTTGCCTCCACCACTTTAAAGCCCATTTTTTCCAGTGCTTCCTTGACAATCTTACGGGCTGTAATACTGTCGTCAAGCAGCAGGACGAGACCGCTGAAACTTTCAAGCTCATGCGGTATATCGCCTCCGCTGGGCTGGTAAAGACCAAGCTCCTGCACTACCGACTCGAGATCGAGGATAAGCAGTACCGAATCATCTTCAATACGCGTCACCCCGGTGATCTTGCTCTGGTCGAGGCTGCCCGCACCGGAGGCGAAAGAAGCCGGTTCGATATCTCTCCAGTTGATCCGGCGGATACGTTTCGCCTCATGTACGACAAAACCTATGGAGATGTTGTTAAACTCCGCGATGATGACCCGTGCGTTCTTTTCGGCATCTTCCGGGCTCTCAACACCCATCCACTTGGCCAGGTTCACAACGGGAATGACCAGCCCGCGCAGATCAAAGATACCTTCGATAAACGGCGGTACTCCCGGCAGTTCGGTCAGTTGCGGCATACGCAGGATCTCGCGCACTTTCGAGACGTTTACACCGTAGATCCCCTCGTAAACGCCATCACCCTCTTTTTTGAAGATTCTGAAGTCCACAAGTTCCATCTCATTGGTACCGACTTTGAGGATATGGTCTTCACCTAACATCCGGTCTCCTTAGCCATTGCAAGCTCTTTTAACAGTGCTTGCTGTGTTATCGATTGTACAATAAAGAATCTTTGATTGCAAGCAAAAGCGGCAGGGTTGAGATAGGTAAGCTGCCCCACTTTAAAGCCCCTGTTCTGGTGGTAATGGCCCTCTATGAAATAGTCGATTTCCGCACAATCCAACGCGCTCAACCTGCGCTCTATATAGGCTTCGAAGTGCTCAAAGTGCTGGCAGTCATCTTTCTTTGAGAGGTAGCTGTCAAGACGGCGGATGATGGCATGCTTGCTGAACTGGTCGACCCATCGCAGCAGACGCAGTACAAAAGGGTTCCTGATAATAGCGCAATAGAGTGCATAGGCGCGGCCTGCAAGGATATCACCATGTGCCAGCAAGAGTTTTTTACCCTGGTATTCCGCACGCAGAGGCTGCTGCGCGATCGGGACGATTCGGACATCCTCGAATATCCCCTCGAGAAGAAAATCGTGATTGCCTTCGAAGAAGATGACCTCCACTCTTTTGGCAATGGCATTGATGGTTTTGATGGCTTCGCTGTTGCGCTGCAGTGTAAGAGGAACGGGACCCAGAAGCAGGTCGAAGATGTCACCGAGCAGGATGAGCTGCGTCGCAGCGACCGCTCCCGTTTCGATACATTTTAAAAGCTCAAGGAGCTGCGGACGCTGGTCGCTGTAGTGGGCATCGCATATGAGCACGGCCCCCTCTTTGAGAAGAAGCTCCGCGTTAGGGGACATAGGCGATCAATGGCAGTGCCGTCTGCTCGTCGATGCCCATCATAAGATTGGCATTTGCCACTGCCGCGGAACTTGCACCGCGCAAAAGGTTGTCGATAGACGCGGTGATGAACAGCAGGTTGCCGCTGCATTTGGCATAGATATCGCAAAAATGCGTTCCCGCGACACTTTTGAGATCGACCGGTTCGGTACGGATGCGCACCATCGGCTCGTCTTTGTAATATTCACGCAAGATCTCTATCGGGTCGACCGCTTCTTTAAGCTGCATATAGACCGATGCCATCATCCCGCGCGTTGCCGGAAGCAGGTGGGGAACGAAATGGGCCTTGACCGGTTTTTGCGCAGCGATGGAGAGCTTCTCGTCGATCTCAACGCCGTGGCGGTGCCCCAGCGGGTTATACGCGAAAAGGTTCTCGTTGATAGTGACATAATGCGTGTTTTCAACGCATTTTTTACCGGCTCCGCTCACACCGCTCTTTGCATCGATGATCAGTTCACTGTTCTCCTGCATATACGGTAAAAACGGCAGCGCCGCCAAAATGGAGACCGTCGGGTAACAGCCCGGGTTGGCGACCAGCGACGTCGTCTTGATCTCTTCGCGGTAAAGTTCCGGCATACCGTAGACCGCGTCAGCGAGATGTTCAGGGTCGATATGCTCGCAGTAGTTCGCTTCGTATGCTCCGCGTTCGAGGCGGTAATCGGCAGAGAGGTCGACCACTTTCACGCCCAGCGGAAGCAGCTCTTTGACAAAGGCCATCGCCGTCTTGTGCGGTACGGCGAGAAAGACCAGTTTTGCCGCCTTGGCGATCGCGTTGACATCGGCTTTTTGCACATCGCACTCTACGACCCCCTCAAGGGCCGGGTGCAGCTGTGTCAGCGTCACTCCGCCTTCGCTCGTCGCCACATAGGCGATCTCGAAGTGCGGATGGTTCAGCAGCATCTTTACCAGTTCTACGCCGGTATAGCCGCTTGCCCCGACAATGGCGACAGGAATCTTAGTGGCACTCAAAGACAATTTCCTTATACTTCACTTCCACGACTTCGAACTCGCGCGTACCGCCGGGAAGCTTCGCCGTGAACTCGTCGCCCTCTTCCTTGCCCAGCATCTGTTTCGCCAGTGGCGAATTAAAAGAGATCAGGCCGATCTCCGGGTTGCTCTCACAACCGCCGACGATGGTATACTCGATCTCTTCGTCCGTTTTCAGGTCACACAGCACGACGGTCGAACCGAAACTGATGCGGGCGTGTTCGAGTTCGGATGGGTCGACCAGCTGGGCGCTGCCAAGCATGGCGGTGAGTTCGTTCAAACGGTCATCGATCTGTCCCTGGCGCTCTTTGGCGGCATGGTATTCGGCATTCTCTTTAAGGTCGCCCAGTTCTACGGCTTCTTCGATCGCTTTGACGATGGCCGGACGTTCAACGGTTTTAAGATGATTCAGTTCCGCCGTCAGTTTGGCGTAGCCGAATTTTGTCATCGGTTCTTTTTGTTCCAAGTTCTACTCCAATAGTAAACAGTTGTATGTATTATACAGAAAATAAAGTTACGCCCGGCGTTAAATGAAAGGGTAGGCTTTCATCTCCTGCAGGTCGAAACGGATGATGGCATGGGCATTGGTGTCGGCGATGTAGAGCTGACAGGTTTTCTTGGCGATACCCGAAGGCTCATGCAGCCCTTCGAGAATGGAGAACATCGCGCCGTCATCGGGGCTGAAGACCTTTATCTTGTTGTTGTAGGTATCTGTCATAAAGATGCGTCCGCCGCCGCATCCGTCGCCGATAATACCGATATCCAGCCCCTGGGGATGCTGCAGCAGCAGTTCGCCGTCACAGCTGTCGCCGAACGTGAACAGCCCTTCCCCCACAGCCGTCTTCACTTCGCCGTTTTCGACGTAACGCAGCGAAGAGCTCTCCGCATCGACGAACCAGAGCCGGTAACCGTCATAGGCCACTCCCGATGGCTGGGCGAGCTGGCAGCTGGCCGCGTTGCCGTCGCGCAGCGCCTCGCTGCCGTTTCCGATGCGCTGCAGCTCTTCGAGCGTCTCTTTGTCATAGATGACGATCTGGTGTGCCGCTGCGAGTGCGACGATGAGCTCATTCTGCGTCACGACAAGGTCATAAGGTGCGCGCAGGCCGCTCAAGAGCGTCTCTTTTTCGCCACCTTGCAGTGCGATGCGCACCACCTCATCCCTGCCTCGGTTGGCGACATAGAGCCACTTACCGTCATACGCCATGCCCATCGGCTCGTTCAGGCCGTCGATGAGCTGTATCAGCACACCATCATAATCATAGAGCAGTACAGAATCCGCACCCGTATTGGCCACCGCCAGAAAAGCATCGGTTGCCACTACTTTCTGGGGGAAACGAAGCACGTCGGGTTTGTGCCGAAGTGCCGGGTCCGCACTGCCGCTACGGCCTACGCCCAGTGCGGCGAGCTGCGCAGCGACCGCTTCCGTGTGCCCCTCCCCGCTGTAACGTGCGACCTCATAACCGCTGCCGTCGATCAGCACCATACTCGGCCACGCCTTGACGGCGTAAGCATCGAAAAGCGCTTTGTCTGCATCGTTGATGACCGGGTAGCCGATACCCAGCCGTTTAAGCGCATCACCCAGCGCTTCGTTATCTTTTTCACGCTCGAACTTCGGCGAATGCACGCCGATGACGACCAGTTCATCGCCGTACTTCTCCCGCAGCGCTTTGAGCGCATAGATATTGTTGAGGCAGTTGATACAGCAGTAGGTAAAAAAATCGAGCAGGACTGTTTTGCCTCTGAAGTCATTCAGTGAGAGGGGCGCACTGTTGTGCCACTGCACATCGCCAAAACCCGGTGCTCGGACCGCCATCACTTCTCCATCAGCCGCTGGATCGCCACGGAAGCCAGGGTAAGGCCGAATGCCGCGGTCACCCCCATAAAGCTTCCTTTCTCTTTGATACGGGCGGGTTCGGAGCTGAAGACGACCGTGTATTTTTTGTTAAAACGGCGTTTTTTCAGCTCGTAGCGTATCTTGGCGCCGAAGCGGTCGCCGTGTGTCTTCCAGATGGTGGAGACCTCGATCTTTGTCGGGTCGAGCCGCTTGGCCGAACCCACGGAGGAGATGAGCTTTTTATAGCACTTCTGCGCCAGTGCCAGCTTGGCGTGGATGTCGTCGATGGCGTCGAGCACCAGGTCGTATGGCTCGAAATC
>JBFEWT010000068.1:0-11618 GCA_041546225.1 Sulfurimonadaceae bacterium | reverse complement strand
GGTGCAAACGCTGAAATCACTGCGACGATTACACAAGAAGAGATCGCTGCAAATGTAGAAAAGATTGCAAAGAGCCTCACTAAAACTGCCAAAATCGACGGTTTCCGTAAAGGTAAAGTACCTGTATCTGCTGTTAAAAAGCAGTATGGCGAGCGTCTTGTTCAGGATGCCGAAGCAGAAGCGCTCCGCGAACTGCTCAGCAAAGGCCTTGACGAGATGGGTATCGCTGCAGACGCGATGATCGGCGAGCCGCAGATCACCAAGTTCGACAAGCAAGAGGACAAAATCGACGTTGAAGTCAAAATCGCTATGCGCCCTGAGATCGAACTCGGCGAATATGCTGAGATGATCGAGCCGTTTGAAAAGCCTGCCGTATCTGATGAAGATGTCGCTAAGCGTATCGAAGAGCTTGCAGAGTCTCAAGCACCGTATGTCGATGTGGAAGAGGACCGTGCACTTGTTGACGGTGACACTGCACTGATCGATTTTGAAGGTTTCGTCGACGGCGAAGCGTTCGAAGGCGGCAAAGCCGAAGGCTTCTCACTGCGTCTTGGCAGCGGCCAGTTCATCCCGGGCTTTGAAGACCAGGTCATCGGTATGAAAAAAGGCGAAGAGAAGACAATCGACGTCACTTTCCCTGAGAACTACGGCGGCGAGAAGCTTGCGGGCAAAGCAGCACAGTTCAACGTCAAAGTAAACGGTATCCAGACAAAAGGCGAAGTCGTCCTTGATGACGAGCTTGCCAAAAAGATGATGCCGGGCGAAGAGAACGCAACACTTGAGCTACTCAAAGAGAAAGTAAAAGAGCAGATTGAGAACGAAGAGTTATCAAAGCTTTACAACGATGAGCTGAAGCCAAACCTGCTCGAGACATTCGTCAGCAAGATCGCATTTGACCTTCCTGAGTTCGTAGTAGAGCAGGAGATGGATATGGCACTGAACAACAAAGCGCGCGAAATGAGCGAAGATGAGCTTAATGAATTGCGCGAAAATGCCGATAAAGTAAAAGAGCTTCGCGAAACACTGCGTGACGATGCGGCACGCAGCGTAAAAGCTACGTTCATCATCGATGCACTTGCGAAGAAAGAAGCTGTTGAAGTACCTGAGCAGGAAGTGATGCAGACCATCTATTTCGAAGCGATGCAGATGGGTCAGGACCCTTCTCAGGTGTATGAGCAGTACCAGAAGTCAGGTTACCTTCCGGCAATCCAGATGGCGATGATGGAAGACAAAGTACTAAGCAAACTGCTTAACAGCAAGATCAAAGAGGCGTAATGAGCTATATCCCCTATGTCGTTGAAAAGACCGGACGCGGCGAGCGTTCTTATGACATCTACTCTCGCCTGCTGAAAGACCGCATCATCATGCTCAGCGGCGAAGTAAACGACAGCGTTGCATCGACTATCGTTGCGCAGCTGCTCTTTTTGGAAGCGGAAGATCCTGAAAAGGATATCTATTTTTACATCAACAGCCCCGGCGGCGTTATTACCTCCGGAATGGCAATTTATGATACAATGAACTATATCCGTCCCGATGTCGCGACCATCTGTATAGGTCAGGCTGCATCCATGGGTGCATTCCTGCTAAGCTCCGGTACGCAGGGCAAGCGTTATGCATTGCCGCATGCGCGTATCATGATCCATCAGCCGCTCGGCGGCGCGCAGGGTCAGGCTATCGATATCGAGATTCAGGCAAGAGAAATTTTGCGTATGAAAGCTGAGCTGAACCGTCTTTTGGCCAAAAATACGGGCCAAACGGTAAAAAAGATCGAGAAAGACACCGATCGTGACAACTTCATGAGTGCTGCAGAGTCAAAAGATTACGGGCTTATCGACGAAGTGTTAGTAAATAAAGAATCTGAATAAAGGCTTCAAATGGCAGAGTCTATAAGAAAACGACGTGATATCTCCGGTACAACAGCACCGGTAGAACCCAATATCGCTACTGCGGGTCTAAACGACCCGACCAGTGACCTTGAAGTCTATGCCAAAGAAGTCCTGATGCAGCTGATCGGTGACAATCTGCCGCCGACCCCTAACAACTTCTCACTCTATTTTGACCGCCTTCTCGAAGACAAAAGCGAAAGTCTGCGCAAACAGATCACCTCCGTATTGGAATTCGAAGAGAACAACGATGACGAAAAGAGCATCGAGCTTGAAAAAAGCCTCAAACAGGGCTTTGCATCGGCTAAAAACATTTTACAGGTTACGGCGAACCTCTATAAAAACGTCGCCTTGATGACCAAGATCCTTGCCAAGCGCAAAGAGGAACTTCTCGGAGATAAAAGCTGCGACAACGCTACGGGTGTGATCAATGCCCTTGAAAACGATGTCGACAAGCTCAATACCATCCTGAAAAAACAGATCGAGCAGATGAAGGGCCACTACGATACGACGGCCTCCATCGTCAAGCAGGTCGAGAACGAGACGATCTTTGACAACCAGTACGGCGTCTATAATAAACGCTACCTGATGAACAAACTCGAGCAGGAGATCAACCTGATCAGCGAGTTCAAGCATAAGAGTACCCTTATCATGATCGAGCTCTCCAAGTCCCTTGAAGAGAGTGTCAACAACGAGAAGGCGATCATCCTTATGACGCGCACCATCGCACGCCTCCTGCTCAAGACATCGCGACGCAGCGATATTGTCGCCCATTACGGCAACGGTATCTTCAGTATGATCTTGAAACATACCGACCTGCAGAGCTCACAGCATGCCAGCAGCCGTCTGTGCGATCTTGTCTCCTCAAGCAACTTCTTCCTCGCTGAAAAAGAGATTCAACTGAAGATCTCGATCGGTATCGCCGAGGTCAAAGAAGATGTCACCGTGGAAGAGACCCTTGTATGTGCTCTTGATGCAATGGCTGAAGCCGAGGCGGATTCCACAAAAGATTATGCTATTTGCAATCGTAACGACGATGACGATACGGACATATGATACTAAACGTTATCACCTATCCCGATAAGCGCTTAAAAATGGTCTCCGAAGAGGTCAAGAGTTTTGACTCCGCCCTTCATACACTGCTCGATGACATGTATGAGACAATGCTCATCTCCAACGGCATTGGCCTCGCTGCCATACAGGTCGCAGTGCCCAAGCGGGTTTTGCTTCTCTCCATACCCGATGAAGAGGGTGCTCAGCTCAAAGAGGACCTGATCGAGATGATCAATCCTGTCATCACACACGCCGAAGGCAAGACATTGCACCAGGAAGGGTGTTTGAGTGTACCGGGGTTCTATGAAGATGTTGAACGTTATGCAAACGTCACGGTTTCGTATCAGGACCGCAATGCGCAGACGCATACCCTCGAAGCTGACGAGCTGCTAAGCATAGCCATCCAGCATGAGATGGACCACCTTGACGGGAAACTTTTTATAGAGAAACTCTCCTATATCCGCCGCAAAAAATTCGAAAAAGAGTACAAAAAAGCGCAAAAGTCAGCACAGAAAAAATAACCTCCCTGCTTCATATTCCGCCTACGCACACATCCAAAACAGATAAGCCCCTTTAGAAGAGTTCATCTATCACAAAACGTGCATGTTGTAATATTATTTTTAGTTAATAAAAGATAGTATTGGTGTATCACTTTATTTGGGAACACTATGAAGAACCTCTCCTGTGCAACCCTCGAAGGCATCGAAGCCTACCCCGTCTCTGTCGAGTCCAGTCTGACAAAAGGGCTGCCGTCGTTTAATATTGTAGGCATGGCCAACACTGCGATCACCGAGTCCAAAGAACGGGTGAAATCCGCTCTGCTCAGCAACGGGTTTACTTTTCCGCCCAAACGCATCACCATCAACCTCGCACCCTCGGACCTGAAAAAAGAGGGCTCGCAGTTTGATCTTGGAATCGCCCTGCTCATCGCACTGGACCACACTGAAGTCAATCTGGATGAGTGGTATGTCTTCGGTGAACTCGGTCTCGACGGCGGCATCAAAGAGAACGCCATGCTCTATGCCCTTATCCTTTCGCTCGTCAACCGTATCGATATCAGGCGGGCCATCGTACCCGCCGAAAGCCTCTCAAAACTTTCAAAGATACCGGGAGTCTCTTTTTACGGTGTGTCGCATCTCAACGAGGCGATAACACTGCTGCAGGACAAAGAGCTCAAAGAAGTACCTGCGGATAAGAGCGGATTCGATTTTGCACGCCAGCAGATAAACGGCATCTCCTATTTTTTTCAGGAAAAGCATACCTTCGACTTTGCAGACGTAAAAGGGCAGGAAGTGGCAAAACGCGCAGCCCTCATCGCGGCTGCGGGCATGCATAACATGCTCCTTGAAGGGAGCCCAGGCTGCGGTAAATCGATGATAGCCAAACGGCTGCAGAGCATTTTGCCGCCGATGACCGACAGGGAGCTGCTGGATATCGCCAAACTGCAATGCCTGGAGGGAACGGAACCGCACTTTCAACCGCTGCGCCCCTACCGAAGCCCCCATCACTCTTCGACACCAGCGAGTATCTTCGGCGGCGGATCGCACAAGGCACAGATAGGAGAAGTGGGGCTGGCGCATCACGGTATTCTGTTCTTCGATGAGCTTCCTCATTACTCAAAACAGGTCCTTGAAGCAATGCGCGAGCCGCTTGAAGACAAGAAGATACGCATCTCGCGCGTGCACTCCAAAGTAGAGTATCCTGCCGACTTCCTGTTTGTAGGTGCGATGAACCCCTGTCCCTGCGGAAACCTTTTCAACACCGCTCAGGCCTGCCGCTGCTCAGACCTTGAGATAAAACGCTACAGGAACAGGCTCTCTGATCCGTTCCTTGACCGTATAGACCTCTATGTACAGATGCAGCCTGTCAGCAAGGAGGACCGTTCCGGCAGCGACTCAGCCACGCTGCATACCCGTGTGCTTGATGCACACCGATGCCAGCGCGAACGCGGTCAGACCTGTCTCAACGGCCAGCTCGACGACCAGGCCATCCATCACTATTGCCCGCTTGGCCCTGACGTCCAGGCGGTCTTGGATAAAGCCATCAGCCGTTTTGCACTCTCATTCAGAAGCATCAACAAAGTCCAGAAAGTCGCAAGGACCATCGCAGATCTTGCACAGTGTGAGCATATAACACAAGAGCATATGCTTGAAGCCTTGAGCTATAGAAAACGATAACGCCTAGAACGACCAGCTCATCGTGATCTTTCCCCACTTGTGGGCAAAAGCACTCCATGAACGTGCCGTAGATTCCGTAGAACGATAGTTTACCGAGTAGCCTATCTGCAATGTCTTGAGCATCGGAAGGTAGCCATAAAGCCCGTACGGGATCGCACCCCATTCAGAGACCACCGCTGCGGCACCGATCTCGGCATCCAGAACACCGTTATACGCTCCGGTGGTATGCGGATTGTCCACACCCCGCATATCACTGAACATCCCGCCCTCGACCGTCGCATTGTAACCAACGGCTTTGGCTTCGACACGCGCATAAAAGCTCAGCGGTGTTTTGAACATCGCCGGCGTCACACTCTCTGCATGCGGTGCTTTCCTGTCGCCATAATAGGTGAGCGGCAGCATATCTGAAGAGGGGACTATGATCTTGGGAAGCCAGCCGAAGTAGAGATAGCTGCCCGCTCCTGCACGCATATGCACCGTACCGATATCGGCAGCACCGTAGGGTATCAACGCGAAGTGATCGCCATAGGAGAAACGTCTGTAAAACCTGCCGCTGTACTGCAGCGTAAGCTCGTTGCGTATCTGGTTGCCCCACCCTTTCGCCTGCAGCGACTCCTTGAGTACATGGAACGTCTTCTGGAGCGACTCCTGCCCGGAACCAGCACCCAGCAGTCCGATCGAAAGCTCCTGGCTGATAGTCCACGCATCATCCGTATGGAGCGTATGGCGCATGCCTATGTAGCTCCACCCCGCATAGGGACGGTCGTCATACTGTATCTGCGCTTCGGAGATCTTTTCCGGGGTATACATCTCCATGGCGAAGAAGTAGCTTACGCTGCGGTAGCGGACTGCATCATCGGCACGCTTCGCCATCTCGAAAAGCGCCCAGTCAAACCGGATGCCGCTGCTGAAGTCGCGGTCAGTCCGCTCAGGGGCAAACTCGTCATTTTCAACGCAGAGCTGTGTGCTGTGATAGTCGGGGTGCGCTATCTGGGTGTCGACGTCAAGAACCTTCTCCAAAAAACCTGCATAGAGCTGTGCGACCGAACAGGCGGTACAAAGAGCTATGATCAGGGTTCTTGACATGGTCCTCTCCTTATATCAAAGGACCATTATATAGCATATGGATAAAAGAAGAAAGGGGGGCGGCGGCTCAGAAGGCGGCACAGACCCATTTGGTGATGAAGTAGCCTCCTACGACCAGCCATGCAAACATTATGGCCGCTGCATACAGAGGGCCCATGCCAAGCCCTTTGAACTTGCTAAAGCGCGTTTCCATCCCCAAAGCCGTCATCGCCATCGTCAACAAGAACGTATCGATCTCATTGATGATCCCGACGACATTCACCGGTACGATGCCCAGCGAGTTCACACCGGCCATACCGATAAAATATACGGCAAACCACGGAATGACGAGTGTCAATCCGGCACTTTCCCCGCCGCTGCGTTTTGCCATCAGGCTCAGGTAGATACCCAGCAGGATCAGCATCGGCGCGATCAGAATAACCCGCGTCATCTTGACGATAACCGCACTGTCACTTGCTTCCGGACCGAATGCACCGCCCACGGCAACGACTTGCGCGACCTCATGAACGGTACCGCCGACATAGATACCGAACTCACGGGCGCTCATATCGAGGATACCCGATGTGTAAAGGGCAGGATACAGGAACATCGCGATCGTACCGAAAAGTACGACCATAGAGACGGCTACGGCAGCTTTATGGCTTTCCGCCTTGAGGACAGGCTCTGTAGCAAGTACTGCGGCTGCTCCGCACACCGAAGCACCTGATGCATTGAGCATCGAAGTGTCACGATCGAGCCGGAACAGTTTAATACCTGCCCATGTTCCGATCATAAACGTCGAAAGCAGCATGATCAGCGAGACAAGGAATCCCTCCATCCCGACTTCGGCGATCTGCTGGAATGTGATTCTGAAACCGTAAAAGACAATGGCAAAACGCAGAATCTTCTTTGCGCTGAAGACAATACCTGGCTCCCAGGGTTCGGGCAACTTGTTACGCAGGGTGTTCGCATAGAAGATACCGATCACGATACCGACGACCAGCGGAGAGATACCAAGGTTTTTTACAAATTCGAGATGGGAGATCATGGTAGCAGCGGCAGCGAATATAGCGACAAAAATTATTCCGTTTATCGTGCCTGCACGCTTTTCCGGAGAAAAAGGCATCTTATATCCTTTATAATATTTTGATATATGTGACGGAATTATAATATAGCAAGGCTTATATTAAGCCCCCGTACAGGGGCTTGCAAGAATTCAGGGAAGTTTCCGGGTTCGATCGAGCCCCGATATGTGATACAGCATCTCCTGCTGAGCGAGCGGCTACTCCTTGATCGGCGTATAATCGATCTCTTCGCCGCTTTCACGACGAAGTTTGTCATTGTATAAAGAACTTTTGGTCAGCATCAGCTTCAGGTCTGAAGGGCTTGTAGCGTATTTAAACGCCTCCTCTTCGGTAATAGTATCGCTAAGACAGAGGTCAAACAGTGCCATATTGAATGTCTTAGAACCAAAGATATTATGCTCCTCTTCCATCGCATCAGGGATCTCATCGTCACGCATCTCGCGAATGAGCCCTTCGATACGCGGACTTCTGAACATCATCTCCACGGCCGGTACCAGCGTATCTTTTTTGCTGCGCAAAAGTCTCTGCGAGACGACAGCCTGAAGGTTTGACGCGAGGTGCATGCGGACACGGTTCTGTTCGCGGGCCGGGAACATCGCGATCAGGCGGTCGATCGTCTCATGGGCATCAAGGGTGTGCAGCGTCGAAAAGACGAGGTGTCCGCTGTTGACTGCCTGCAGTGCACTGTCAACGGTCTCCACGTCCCGCATTTCACCGACGACGATGATATCGGGGTCTTCACGCATCGCCGCACGCAGCGCATCGGCGAAACTCTGGGTATGCTGACCGATCCCGCGCTGCTCGATGATACCCTCTTTGTCCGTATGGACGAACTCGACAGGGTCTTCGATGGTGATGACATGTTTTCGGTGTTTCTTGTTGATCTCTTCGATGATCGTAGCAAGCGTCGTCGACTTACCGCTGCCCGTTGTTCCCGTGACCAGTACGAGACCGCGGTTCAGGTCTGTCAGCTTCATCAGCTCCATAGGAAGGTTAAGCTCTTCGATCGTTTTAATCTGATAAGGGATAAGACGCATCGCGATTGCGATCCCCTCGAGATGATAGTAGAGATTTACACGGAAACGGTATTGATCGTCGTAGACATAAACAGTGTCAAGTTCCTGATCGCGTTTGAACTCTTCGAAATGCTCTTTTGCAAGGTGTTTTGCCATCTCTTCAACTCTCTCTTCATCGAGTTTTTCTTCCCCGAGGGAGAGGACTTCACCCCTTACGCGGATGCGCACATCTGCGTGTGATTTGATATGAAGGTCGCTGCCGTCCTGTTCAATAAGCTGCGTAATATATTTATGTAATGCATCAATAGATTTGCTCATCGTCTACTCCTGATATACATGAACGGATCTGTTCATTGAGTTATAATCATTGTAGCAAAATAAAATTAAAAAGGTGAAAAGAAAAGAGACAGATGATAACAGAAGGTGTTAAAAGATGCATATCAAAGCCTTCCCTCCCAAGAAAGAGGAAAAGCGTTAGCACTGCGGTTACATTACCAATACGTGAGGAACGATCAGCGGGTACTTCTTCATTTTGCGGTAGATGTGCTTGCGTACGACTTGTCTAAGGTCGTTTTCAAGCGCTTTCGGGTTCTCGATCAGACCCGGCTTGAGATTGAGAAGGAACTGCTCAAGGACATCTTCCATCTCCTGTGCGAATGCCTTGTCATGCTTATCGGCAACAATACCGAACGTCGTAACGTTTGGCTTGCTGATAAGGTGAGAATCAGCTTCGCTTACCTGAGCGACGAGCATTACGATACCTTCATTAGCCAGTTTCTGACGGTCGATGACGATATCGTCTTCGATCTGGTGGTTGTTCTGGTTGTCGATATAGGTCTTGCCTGTACGGACAGTCTTCGCTTTACGCATGTATTTCGGGCTGATCTCGATGCAGTCACCGTCTGACATAAGCAGGATGTTGCGCTCCGGTACGCCACACTGCATACCTGTCTCTTTGTGTTTCATGATGTGGTTGTACTCACCATGCACCGGCAGGAAGAACTTCGGGTTGGTCAGACGCAGCATCAACTTCTGCTCTTCAATACCGCCGTGCCCTGAGACATGGATATCACGGTCATTCGCTACACGTGCACCTGCACGCTGGAGGTGGTTCAGCATACCAGAGATCGAACCTTCATTGCCCGGGATCGCTCGCGCTGAGAGAACGATCAGGTCGCTTGGCTTGATCTTGATATGGCGGTGTTCGCCTGTCGACATTCTAAAGAGTGCCGAACTTGGCTCACCCTGTGAACCGGTAGTGACGATGAGTACCTCTTTGTCGTTCATACGGCTCACTTCATCGGCATCGACAAAGATGTTCTTAGGCAGTTTGATATAGTCATACTGCATCGCTACTTCCAGGTTGCGCTCCATGGAACGGCCGATGACACACACTTTGCGTCCATACTTGATACCGTACTGGATCGCCTGGTAGACGCGGTGGATGTTTGAGCTGAACGTAGACATAAGAATACGCCCTTCAGCACGGGAGAAGATACGGTCGAAGCCCGGGGCTACCGTAAGTTCGCTCGGAGTCATCCCCTGGTTATAAGAGTTCGTCGAGTCACTTAAAAGACACAGTACCCCTTTTTCGCCATATGCGGCAAGACGGTGCAGGTCAGCCGGGTAACCGTCGACAGGCGTATGGTCGATCTTAAAGTCACCCGTGTGGATGATCGTACCCGCTTTAGTCGTGATCGCCATTGATGAAGAGTCGATGATAGAGTGGGTCATGTGCATCCACTCTATCTCGAACTCTTCGCCGATTTTATAGACCTTGCGTTTCTCGATCGGGTTGAAGTACTTACGGAACTCTTTGATGTGATGTTCGTCAAACTTGTTGCCGATCATCGCCAGCGGAAGCGGCGTACCGTAGATAGGCCACTGCATCTCTTTGAAAAGATACGGCATCGCGCCGATGTGGTCTTCGTGGGCGTGGGTGATGATGACGGCTACAATTTTATCTTTGATCTCGCGGACATATGTGAAATCGGGAACAAGGATATCGACACCGTGCATCTCCTCATCAGGGAAGCTCATCCCCACATCGATAAGGATCGCCTCTTTCTCCGTCTCGAAAACAGTGATATTTCCGCCGATCTCACCGAGGCCGCCCAGTGGCGTAATACGGATCTTCTCATTGCTCTCAAGGTCCAGCTTAAGATGCGGGTTAAGTCGTTCCTTATGGATCTCCGCGTTTCTCTGGACAAACTCTTTAAGCGTCTTGTCTACCGGTGCCGGCGCGTTACGACGGCCTCTGCCTTTACCTGCACCGCCGGAACGTCCGCCGCCGCGGTTTTGACCGCCCTGACCGCCCTGGCGGTTCTGTCCGCCGCGGTTTTGACCGCCTTGACGGTTCTGTCCGCCGCGGTTATCGCTGCGCTCGCCGCCTTCGCGGTTTTGTGTGCGTTCGCCGCCTTCACTGCGCTCGCCGCCTTCGCGGTTTTGATTCCCGCGGCCACGGCCTGCGCCGCCACGACTTCTTCCGCCGCCTCTGCGGCTGCGGTTACCACCGGTTTGTGTTTTCTCTGAAGAACTGTTTTCCGAACTGTTAGTCGGATTGTTCTGCGTCTCTTCTGCCATCCAAACTCCTTTTTTCAATCATAGTATAGAGCTGGTGATAGTCAGAGGTAGCAAGCTGATGAGGCCGTATGGAAGGGACAATCCCCAGTGTTTCGAACACCGAAGAGAGCTCCTCCTTTGAGTAGCGTACCGAGAGGTTTTTCATGAGTGTTTTACGCGGCTGCTGGAATGCTGTTTTCAACATCCCTTCAAATGCACTGTCGCTGCGGTCTGCCGTTTTTTGAATGAGCAGGACGGCAGAGTCCACTTTCGGCGGCGGTACAAAGGCAGCAGGGGGAACATCAATCACGATTGATGCACTCCCTACACTCTGTGTAATAACACTGAGTGCGCCAAACACTTTCTCTCCAGGCTCCGCGGCAAACTTAAGTGCCACTTCGCGCTGGATCATTACAAGCAAGTTCTTGCACATCGGATCTGCGAGTGCTTTCAAAATGATGTTCGTCGCAATATAATAGGGCAGATTTGCCACCAAATCATACGGCGCATCATGAAGCGAGCTCTGCCAACGTTCCAGTACATCTCCGCAGAGAAGTTCCAGCTGGTTGGTGTTGATCTCGTTTGCAAAACGTTTATTTAGGTGCTTGCATAGATCGGTATCGACCTCAAAAGCTGTTACCCTTTTGACATCAACTAAATAGTTAGTTAAATCACCTAAGCCAGGCCCGATCTCGACGATATGGTGGTCGTTTCTGGGCATCGCTTCGATGATTTGGCGCAGGATGCTTTCATCTTTTAGAAAGTTCTGTCCGAAAT
>JBFEWT010000040.1:0-15849 GCA_041546225.1 Sulfurimonadaceae bacterium | reverse complement strand
TCTGCAGCCGCTTCGGATCGCTTTTGATCTGGTTGATAAGCGATCCGTCTATCTTGAGTGTGTCTACAGGAAGTGTGACAAGATAGGCAAAGTTGGAGTAGCCGCTGCCGAAGTCGTCAATGGAGATCTGGCAGCCGAAGGATTTCATCTCGCGTATGAAATGTTTGACACGGCTGAGGTCATGCATGTTCTCAGACTCCAGCAGTTCAAAGTCAAGCCGTTTCGCCGTTTGCGCATTTTTGGTCAGCAGTTCGGTGAGCATCCTCATGAGCTCTTCGTCAAGCAGGTCCCGCATGGACATATTGATAGAGAAACGGTAGGGTGAGTCGGCAAAATGTTCCATCGTTTTCTGGATCATGATACGGGTGACCTGCCGATAGAGCTGTGTCTGTGCAGCCACATCGAGAAACTCTGCGGGCAGGAGGAGTGTACCATCTTCAAGCACAATACGCGCAAGGGCTTCATATTTTTCGACTTTGCCGCTTTTGAGGTTGACGATGGGCTGGAAAAAAGGTTTGAGCCGGTCATCCGCGATGGCAGACTTGATGAGCGTTGCCGTCTCCAGGTTGCTCTGGATCTTCTCTTTGAGCCCCAATGTCCTTGAGAAGACGATGATACTGTCTGATGGGTGCGCTTTGAGGTGTTTCAGGGCCATATCGGCGTGTTCAAAGATCGATGGTACGCTGTTGATCGCGATACTGACGGTGATATATATCTCAAGGTCATTGATGATGAACGGGTGCGAAGCAATGCTTGAGACCAGGCTTTTGGCATGGCTTTTGGCATGCAGCTCATCAATGTTTTCAAGCAAAATACCGAAGTCGTCGCCGCCGAGGCGGAAGTAGGCCGGGCTGTACTGTTTAAATGCGGGCAGCTGGATCAGCAGTGCGATCTCTTTGAGCATCTGGTTCCCCACATCGGTACCGTAAAAGTCGTTGACATGCTTGAAGCGGTCGATGTTGATAAGCAGCAGGGTAGGGTTGTCACGCTCGGGCAGCATCCGCTCAAACTCCCGCCGGCTCAAAAGATCTGTGAGGGCATCGTGCGTCGCTGTATATTGAAGCATCTGCTGCAGGTCTTTAAGGCGCCTGTTCTCTGTCTCTGAACGCAGTACGAGGTAGATGACCCAGAAAAGTGCTACCGAGAGCAGCGACAGGAAGAGGATGACGAAGTTGTCAAGCTGCTGTACATCGGCTTGCGCAGTCGCTTCATACGACTCTCGGGCCTGGTTGATCACTTTGTCATGCGCATCATCCATCAGCAGGTTGATGGTCTCGAGATACTCCGGAAAATTGGCAGTGATAAAATTGGCATGCAGCAAGAATGTGTCTATGTACTGCTGCTGCTTTTCCGTATAGGAGATCGATTGCAGGTGGGTCAGCAGTGCGGGAAGGTTTTTCAGGTAGTCGGCATCGAACATCCGCCGCGCATTGGCAAAATGGTGGACGATATGGTCGAGGATGTCATGGGTGGACTCTTCATGGGTAAAATAGTCTGCGGAGCGTTCATTATGGGCGCTGAGAAAGATCATCGAGTTCTTGATGCCGGCATTGAGCATCAGGTAGTTGTCGACGTTATCGCCATGGCGTTGCAGTGCGATAGCGATGAGGGAGATCTTGTGCCTGGCATCGGCATAATCGGGCTGCTCGAGAATCGGTTCCTGCGCAAGTTTCTGATGCAGCGCTCTGAGCTCTTTCAGGCGTGTGGCGATGATATCCTGATTATAGTAGGTGAAGAGGGAACTTTTGACGATGTTTTCCGTCACTTTCCCCTGCATGTTTTCGAGCGCATGGAAATCACTGACCATCTCTTTGTAGTCCTGGCTGAAATTGCGCTGCATATCATAAAAATAGACCAGTGTCCCCAGTGATGCGAGGCCCACGATGACGGCCGTGGCTATTTTGGCATAGATTTTCACGGCATGTCCAAAATGGCAGGGCGTTCACCGGAGAGGGTGTTTAAAAACTGTACAAGGGCACTGACGTCCTTGTTTTGCAGTGTAATGCCAAGGTTGTGCAGTCCCATAGTCCGGACGGCTTCGGGGAGCGTTTTGGCGGAGGCATCGTGAAAGTAGGGCGCTGTTTGCGCGATATTGCGCAGCGTCGGGACTTTAAACACATTGATATGCTCACTTTTCTGGGTCAGTTTGTGCCTGTCGGGATAGGAGATATTATGATGGTACGGTTTTATCAGACCCATTTTCTGAAAGGAGTTGCTGCCGATATTGATGCCGTTGTGACAACTGATACAGCCGACTCTTTTGAAGAGAAAATACCCCTCTTCCTCTTCTGCATCAAGGGCGATCTCCCCGCGGAGATAGCGGTCAAACTTGCTGTTTGGGGTGGTGAGTGCGTTCTCAAACGCCACGATGGCGTCAATGACCTGCGCGTAAGAGATCGAAGAGCTCTTGTAGGCTTTGGCAAAAAGCTCTTTGTAAAGCGGACTGTTATTGAGACGCTTTTCGATCTCTTTGGGGTTCATCCCCATCTCGGAAGGGTGCTGCATGGGGCCGTCGGCCTGTTCGTGCAGAGAATCGGCGCGGCCGTTCCAGAACTGTTTGAAGTTATAGCGCGCATTGAGGACAGTGGGTGAATGGATATTCCCCAGATTGCTGTAAACGCCGACTGAGACAGGGCGCGGATCGGCACCGCCGTATTCAAAGTCATGGCAGCTGGCACACGAAACGGTATTGTCGATAGAGAGTATCGGATCGAAAAAAAGCAGTTTGCCGATCTTCGCTTTTTTGTAGGAAAAATCACTCTCTTTCAGAGGGATGGGCTCGATCGGCTCTCTGCCCGATAAAGAGGCGACAATTAAAAGAGATAGCAGTATATATATCTTCATCTTTTTATTATAGCACGGGAGTTGTCTAAAATTGTCAATGCAACTGCTGGAACTTTTTCAACCCGCGCATCGCCTTGGTATCAAGCCGATAGCTGATATAGGTGAGATAGTGCAGAATGTCATCGGGGGCGATACCGGTTCTGCGCGAAGCGTTCAAAAGCTCATAGCGGGGTATTTTGACCGGTGCTTTGAGAAACTGCTGTGAGAGCTGTTCGAGTCTTTGGCCGTGGCGATGGTAGCACAGGAGCGCAAAGACGAAGGGGAGCCTGTATTTTTCATGCCACGCTTTGGCCAGGTCGATGGCATCGCTTCCCTTCAGGTAAAGCCTGAGCGCGTTATCACCGATGATGACCTCGCCTCTGAGCCCCAGGATCTCGGCGAGCCTGTTGGATGTTGCCGATGCGCTGTCGCAGCGGACGCTCTGGCCGGGAATGAGCAGTACGCTGAGCACCTCTTCTTTGGCAACGATGCCCAGCGGTGCATGACGGTATTTTTTGGCGGTGACGCTTGAGATGAACGCCGCGTCAATGCGGCGTGCGGAAAAGTCGCGGTTGATCTTGGAAGGAACACCCCGTTTGTAGCGCATGCTCATCTGGTAACGGCTGCTTCTGCTGCGGCGTTTCATAAAGATATGAAAAGGGAGTAGATTCAGGTAGTCTATTTTGCCAAAAATCAATCAATGCCCCGGATGTTTTCGGAGATTATACTTCATCAGTGCTGAAATTTACACCAAAACGGGCTGAAACAATGGGTCGGTTTAGCTCTTTTGGCTATAATTATCACAAAGAGAAGAGAGAAGGATTTTCCCATGGTACGTGTGGAATTTTTAGGACCGATTAAAAAAGTGCCGCTTGAACTTGAGGCGGCAACGCTTCACGACGTGGCCAGAGAGCTTGGCAAAGACGCCGAGATGAAAGAGTGGCTGAGCAACTGTGCAGTCGCGGTAAACGATACGCTGGTGGCATCGCTGGACACTCCGTTGAAAGCGGGGGACAAAGTCTCCCTGCTGCCGCCGGTCTGCGGAGGCTGACACGTGCTCGAACTCTACGACGGCCCTCTTGACGTACCGGCGATACTCGCACGCTGGTATGCAGAGGAAGAACAAAGCAATTACGGGGCGTATATCCCTTTTATCGGGACAGTACGCGCCGAAGATGAGATCGACGGGCTGAGTTTCGATATCTACGAGCCGATCCTCGAGAGCTGGTTTTCCGCGTGGCAGGAGAAAGCTGGGGCACTCGGAGCCAAGGTGAAAATGGCGCACAGCCGCGGGGACGTACCGGTACATACTTCGTCCTATATCGCTGCGGTCTTTTCGCCGAAACGGCGTGTGGCGCTGGAACTCATCAATACGTTTGTCGAAGACTTCAAGGCATCTGCCCCGATATGGAAGTATGACCTTAAAAACGGCGAACGTCTCTATGCGAACGACCGTTCCACACCGATAGCGGGCAGCGGCCTGCTCAGCGGAGAGTAGCAGATGGCATTTATCTCTTACGAGACCTCCCAGAGTATGCTCGAACTGCTGAAAGTCCCTTCGCCAAGAATCGAAAACATTTTTCTCAGCAGTGCACTCGGGCGGATACTTGCCGAAGATATCGTAGCCCAGGAGGATTACCCGCAATACCCGACCGCATCGATGGACGGCTACGCGGTACGTCACGCCGACCTTGAGAGCGGGCGCATCGCTATCATGGGCGAAAACCCTGCCGGCAGCGACGAACAGCGTGTGGTCGAAACGGGTCTGTGCATCAAGACATTTACCGGTGCGGTGATGCCAGAGGGTGCCGATACGCTTATCCCTATCGAGAACGTCAGTGTGGAAGGCAGCGATATCGTCATCAACGAGCCGGTCGCTGAAGGCTTCAGCGTCCGCCCGGTCGGCGAAAGCTACAAGCAGGGCAATGTCCTCATCAAGAAGGGTGCCAAGATCGGTTTTGCCGAGATCGGTGTGCTGGCCGGCCTGAACCGTGTGATGGTCGCCGTCGCGGTGAAGCCGAAAGTGGCGATCCTGGCGACAGGCAGCGAGATACTTGACCTCGGCGAAGCGGCGCAGAGTCCTTCGCAGATACGCAGTTCAAACAACTACACCCTGCAGGCGCTTTGCGAATCTGCCGGAGCGCAGACTGTACAGTTAGGCACCGTAAAAGATGACCGTCCGGCTATTACCGAAGCGTTTGAAAACGCATTGGCCTCGGCTGACATTGTCGTCAGTACGGGCGGTGTGAGCGTGGGTGATTATGATTTTGTCAAAGATATCATTCCCCGCCTGGGCGCTGAGGTGATCTACAAGGGTGTCAATATCAAACCGGGTCAGCACGTGATGGTAGCGCAGCGCGGCGATAAGTTTATCCTTGCCCTGCCGGGCTTTGCCTACTCGTCGACGGTGACGTTTATCCTGTATGCCCTGCCGTTGGTATACCGTTTGCTTGGAACGCATAACCGCCTGAAGATCGTAGAGGCGACGCTGAAAGAAGCGTTTGTAAAACGCTCGCGCAAAAGTGAGTTTACCGCCTGTAATGTGAGTTTTGAAGATGGCCGCTATCTGGTCGATTTTCAAGAGAAGAAGACAGGCAGCAGCGCCATTTTGACCAACCTGCTCGGTGGTAAGACGGCGCTGCTGATCACCGGTGAAGATGATGGGAACCTGGATGCCGGAATGGCCGTTCATATTTTGATGTTGGATCAGTTTTAGGATTAGATAAATGATAAATATTATGATCGTAGATGACAGTACGACGATCCGTCGTGTTATGAAAAACCTGTTGGCACGGATGATCAAAGATGAGCTGACGCTTCTTGAAGCCGGTAACGGTATAGAGGCGATGGAAGTGCTTAAAAAGCAAGAGGGAGAGATCGACCTGATCTTGCTCGATGTCAATATGCCGGAGATGAACGGCGATGTGTTCCTTGAGCAGATGCGAAGCAACCCTGCTTACAATAATATCCGCGTAGTAATGGTGACCACCGAAGCGGAGAAGAAGACGGTTATCAAGATCATGAAACTCGGCGCCAACGGCTATATCGTCAAGCCGTTTACGCCCGATATCGTGAAGAAATCCCTGCAGCCGATCCTCGGACGCATGGGTATTACATTGGCATAGGGCTGCTCTAGCCCTTGTTCACCTGCGCTTTGAGCGCTTCCTCTTCAATTTCGCCCGTACGGTATTTTATAACGGCCAAAGCTTCCGTCTCATTGATATACCACTCTGCAATATGTTCATGCTCGAGTTTCATCAGTTTCTCCTGGTCTATTTCGCTCAACGGCAGGAAAAGATGCGAATGGCGTGTCGGGTTCGGCATCTTGATCGTCCAGAGCAGCCATGCCGCTCCAATGACAGCCAGTACCATTCCCAGTGTCTGACGGTCGGCGATATCAAGTACCAGACCTGCCGCCGTACCGCCGATAAAGGTCGCAAAATAGGCCGCCGAATTGGCGATGCCAAGTGCGGCACCTTTCTGGTGGACTTTCGCAAACTTGGAGATCATAGACTGTACCAGCGGTTCCATCATATTGAAACCGATGAAGAAGCTGACCACACCGATAACGAACATCGTCGAAGAGCTTGCGTAGCCCATCAGCACGAAGGCAACGATGAACAGGAGAATGGCCAGCAGGAAGATCTCACGGGGTTTGTTCTTCTTCTCGCCAAAGACAGCGGCCGGCCCCATCGCGACTAGTCCGAGGATCATCGCCGGAAGATACGCCTGCCACAGATCTGATTTTTCCCAGCCGAAACCGTTTTCGGTTGATGTCAGGATGATCGGGATCAGAACAAACGCGATGGTCATCAGACCTTTTTGCAGGGCATTGGTAATGACCATGCGCAGCAGGTTCGGATCTTTCATGATGTCCGAGGTCTTGGTCGTATTATGATAGATATGGTGGATACGCGGCGGCGTAGGGACTTTGGTGAAGAGCAGGATGATCGCTGTCACCGACAGGCCCGCGGTGATCCAGAAAAGCATCTCCACGCCGTAAGCTGCACCCAGTACGGGACCAAGACCCATGGCCAGTGCAAAACTGAGCGCGATGGAAGCGCCCATCATCGCCATCGCTTTGGCACGCACCTCTTCGGGCACGACATCGCTGATCATCGCGGTGACGACTGAACCGATGGCGCCTGCACCCTGCAGGAAACGGCCCAGCATCAGCAGGTAGATATTGTCTGCTACGGCACAGATGACGGAGCCGATAAAGAAGATGACCAGACCGATAAAGAGCGTCGGCTTGCGGCCTATCCTGTCGCTCATCGTCCCGAAGGGTACCTGCAACAGGGCCTGCGTCAGGGCGTAGCCGCCGACGATAATACCGACCATAAGCGCGGTCGCGCCTTCCATGCCCATCGCATAGACAGACAGGACCGGAAGTACAAGGAAAAGTCCCAGAAATCGCAGGGACAAAATTGCCGACAGCGGCATAATCTTTTTAAACATCACTCAACCTTAGTTCGGATAAAATTACGGCATTATAATATAATGGTTGTAGATGAATCTTAAAGCCGTATACCAAACGGTTCTGCAAGCACGCAATAAGGAAGCAAATGAAGCTGGTACTCGCCACATCAAACAGCGGAAAAGTACGTGAGATAAAACTGCTCTGTCAAGGCTTTGACGTGATCCCCTATACGGAGATCATTGAAGGTTTCGAAATCGTTGAAGACGGCAGTACGTTCAAAGCCAACGCACTTATCAAAGCGCACGCCGTATTTGAGGCACTTAATGACCCGAATGCCATTGTCATCGCCGATGACAGCGGTATCAGCGTGGATGTGCTCGAGGGTCAGCCCGGGATCTACAGCGCCCGTTACGCAGGGCCGGATGCTGATGACAAAGATAATCTCTATAAGTTGATTGAGAGTGTCAAAGCAAAGGGGTTTGAACGCTCGCCTGCGCATTATACGGCAGCCATCGCCATCGTATGCAAAGAGGGCGAATATACCGTTCACGGCTGGATGCACGGAGAGGTGATCACCCAGGCGCGCGGCGAGAAAGGGTTTGGATACGACCCGATGTTTATCCCATATGGTCAGGAAAAGACGCTGGGAGAGCTGGATGATGCGGTCAAGTCAAAACTGTCGCACCGTTCACAGGCGCTTGAACTGGCAAAAATCGTCCTTGAAGAGGTGCGGAAACAGCGCCATGAAGAGCTCTAGAAGATCTTTTTGCTTAATTGGTAGAGACCCGATTCGAAGCGTTTAAAGAGGTTGCAGAAGCGACAGCTGATATCTTCATAGTTGTGCATGACTTCTCCTTCTGAGTTAATTAAGAGTCATAAAGCAAAAACTATTCCTTTTTAGCGGCAGATTAGCCCAGCTCGATCCCGAAGAGTCCGAAGAGTACGCCGGATGCGATGAGATAGACCCCAAACGGCGTAAAGCTGTAACGCGATACGACGGCCAGAAAGCCTTTGACGGCAAACCAGCCGACGATGAACGATACGATGAACCCGACACCCAATACGCTCATATGTTCGAAAGAGAGGCTTTCAAACTCTTTGAGCAGCATATACCCCGAAGCTGCACCCATGGTAGGGATGGCAAGCAGAAACGAGAAACCCATGGCGGCTTCGCGTTTGAGTCCTACGAGCATTCCGCCCAGAATGGTCATGCCCGAACGGGAGACGCCGGGAATAAGCGAGAAGACCTGGAAGAGCCCTACATAAAGCGACTGCATGTAGCTGACATGTTCGAGTGCCTCGACATGGTGCTCTTTCTCTTTATAGAAGTACTCGATGGCAAGGAATGCAAGACCGGTCAGGATCATCAGTGCCACGGTGGAGTTCGCGGCAAAGAGCGATTCGATCTGTTTGTGGAAGAAGAGGCCGACGATACCGGTCGGAACAAAAGCGACAAAGAGCTTCATCCAGATGCTGAAACGTTCAAAAAGACGCTCTTTATAGATCAGCATGACCGAGAATATCGGTGCGATCTGGATGATAATATCAAAAGCGGTTGTAAAACTGTTCTGTTCAACGCCCATCATCTCTCCTGCGAGGATAAGGTGGGCGGTGGAGGAGACGGGCAAAAACTCGGTGATACCTTCGATAAGGCCTAAAACGGCAGCTTCAAAAATGGTCATACGCTCTTCTTCGTGCATAAATTCGTGCAATTGTAACATGAGTTCCACTGCTGCGGGATAATAGCGAAAAGCGTGGCCGATGGCAGTGATATTAAAACTAATATAATAGAGCTTTCGCTATAATACGCGGTTTGAAAAATTTTTATCATCAATACGATGATGTGGCGAGGAAAATAATGCTGCTGTTTACGCCCGGCCCAACCCCTGTTCCCGAATCCGTACGCCAAGCGATGGCCCAAGAGACCATTCACCACCGTACTCCGGAATTTGAAGCGATTTTTGAGCGCACACGCGCATTGCTGTTCAAGCTGTTTAAGACCGATGAAGTCGTTATGATCGCGTCAAGCGGTACCGGTGCCATGGAGGCAGCGGTAACCAACCTGACGAAGAAGAAACTGCTCTTTGTCAACGCCGGCAAATTCGGCGAGCGTTTCGGAAAGATCGCTCAGGCACACGGTATCGCAACGCATGAACTCAAGTATGAGTGGGACACACCGACATCGGCAGAAGAGATCAAAGCGGCGCTTGAGGCGGACAGCGAGATCGATGCTATCGCCGTACAGATAAGCGAATCCGCCGGCGGTCTGCGCCATCCGGTCGAAGAGATCGCAGCGGCTGCCAAAGCGGTCCGCCCTGATATCATGATCATCGCCGACGGTATTACTGCAGTGGGTGTCGAAGCGATAGACGTGAGCAATATTGACTGCCTTATCGCCGGCAGCCAGAAAGCATTGATGCTCCCTCCCGGACTCGCTATTCTGGGTCTGAGCAACGCAGCCATCGAGAAGATCGGTGCGGGCAGAGGCTACTACCTTAACCTCGCTTCCGAGATAAAAAAACAGCGTGAGAATACGACGGCGTATACCGCTGCCACAACGCTGATCATCGGACTTGAAGCGATCTTGAAAGAGATCGAGGTCAAAGGCCTTGATGCCTTGTACGACGAGACAGAGCGCCGTTCAAAAGCGACCATCGCAGCGCTTGAAGCCTTGGGTCTGCATGTTTATCCGGCATCGCCGGCACGCTCCATGACGACGATCGACGATGAGAACGCAAGCGAGATCCGCAACCTGCTCAAGAGCGATTATGAGGTCAATGTAGCCGGCGGCCAGGATCATTTAAAAGGCAAGATCTTCCGCATCAACCACATGGGCCTGATCTCGCCGTATGAAGCGGCATGGGTGGTCAACAGTGTTGAACTGGCACTGGACAAACTTGGACGCCGCAGTTTTGACGGAACGGCCAATGCCGTTTACAACAGCACCTTTTTCGGTCTGTAGGGTTATTATATGATATTTGAACACGAAATCCCGGAGGGAAGCAAGCTCTATTTCGGCGCTGCGGCAAAACGCAAGCGCGCGATAGAGCAGGTGGCGAGCGATGTACTCTACGCCAATGGTTTTGAAGAGATCGTCACACCGCTTTTCTCTTACCACCAGCACCTGAGCATCTCTGATGAGCGTCAGCTGATCCGTCTGAACGACCGTGAAAACCACCATATGAGCCTGCGTGCGGACTCGACCATCGATGTTGTACGTATCATCGACAAACGTCTGGGACGCAATACGGAACATAAAAAGTGGTTCTATATTCAGCCGGTTTTCCGTTACCCGGCACAGGAGCAGTACCAGGTCGGTGCAGAGTATATCGGCGAGCAGAATCTAACGTATGTGCTTAACCAGGCGATGACGATCTTTAATACATTGGAGCTTGAGCCGCTGCTTCAGGTCTCCAATATCAACATCCCGAAAAAACTCGTCGCTATCCTCGATCTTGATCTGGACGACTTCCGCCATATCAACATCGATAAGTTCCTGGCACTGGAGATCGAGTGGCTGACAAAGCTGGTCTATCTGCAAAAGATCGAGCAGATCGATGATGTCATCGCTGTCGTACCCGATGAGATCAAAGTAGAACTTGAAAAGATCAAAGAGCTCTGCAAGGGCCTCTCCTACGCGAAGATGGTCATCGCACCGCTCTATTACGCACAGATGCTCTATTACGACGAGCTCTATTTCCGTGTGATCGAAGGGAATGAAACCTTCGCGCGCGGCGGGCGTTATAAGAATGAAGATATTGTGTCGACCGGGTTTGCAATTTATACAGACGAACTTGTAGAAGCTTTGAGCAGATAAAAGGATTACAGAGATGAAAGCAGATTTAATTGTAGGTGTCCAGTGGGGCGACGAAGGCAAGGGCAAGATTGTTGACATGCTCGCGCAAAAGTATGACATGGTATGCCGTTCGCAGGGCGGTCACAATGCGGGCCATACGATCTGGGTCGACGGTACCCGCTACGCACTGCACCTGGTCCCTTCAGGTGTACTCAACCCGAAGGCGATCAATGTCATCGGTAACGGCGTCGTACTTTCACCGGAATCGATCATCAAAGAGATGAGTCAGTTCGAAAACCTTGAAGGGCGTCTTTTCATTTCCGACAAGGCACACCTGAACCTCCCTTACCACGCACTGATCGACCAGGCGAAAGAGCGCCTTAAAGGCGATAAAGCGATCGGTACGACCGGAAAAGGGATCGGGCCGGCATATTCGGACAAGATCAACCGTGTCGGTCTGCGTGTCGGCGAACTGCTGAACCCGGAAAAACTGTGCGCTTCGATACTGGAGTATTTTGAGCAGAACCGTGCGATCTTCGACGTCATGGCGATCGATACACCCGATGAAGCAGCACTCCTTGAAGAGCTCAAGGGCTATAAAGCAGCACTCGGATCGTACATCACCAATACGACCAACATGGTGTGGGAAGCGCTCGATAACGACAAAAGAATCCTTCTTGAAGGTGCTCAGGGAACGATGCTTGACATCGACCACGGTACCTATCCGTACGTCACCTCTTCTTCGACCGTAAGCGCGGGCGCATGTACGGGCCTTGGGCTGAACCCGAAAGATATCGGCAAAGTGACAGGTATTGTCAAAGCGTACTGTACACGTGTGGGCAACGGTCCGTTCCCGAGCGAAGATCTGGGTGAAGACGGTGCGCGTCTTGGCAAGCAGGGGCACGAATTCGGTACGACTACCGGCCGTGCACGCCGCTGCGGATGGTTTGATGCGGTAGCATGCCGCTACGCCAGCCGTCTCAACGGCTGTGACGAACTCTCCTTGATGAAACTCGATGTCCTCGACGGCTTTGATGAAATCAAGGTGTGTGTGGCATACGAAGTGAACGGTGAGCAGATCAACTACCTGCCGTCGAATCTTGAAGATGTCAAACCGGTCTACAAGACATTTAAAGGGTGGGAGAAGTCTGAAGGAGCACGCAGTTTCGACGCGTTGCCGCAGGAAGCGCAGGTCTATGTCCGTGCGCTTGAAGAATTAACCCAGACAAAAGTTGGTATGATATCAACATCACCGGACAGGAACGATACGATTATCCTGTAATATGCAAGGGGTTGGCTGATGAGAACACGCTTTACACCGCTGGTCAAGATGAAAAAAGACCTGATGGACAAGCGTGAGCGTGAGCTCCAAAAAGCCAACAGCGACCTGCAAAAAGCGCAAACGGCCCTTGACACGGCATACAGCGACCTCAAAACTGCACAGACCCCCTCTTCGGGGAGTATAAAAGAACTTCAAATGGCCCAGACCATCATCACTTCACAGCGCACTGTCATCAAGCAAAAACAGGAGTGGGCCGATTATGCCGCATCGCAGGTCAATCAGGCACAGCACCATTTCAAAGAAGCGATGATCGAGTTCGAGAAGTTCAAATACCTCGAGGCGGAAGAGCTGAAGGTCATCATGCAGGCTCAGAAAAAGCAGCAGCAGATACAGATGGATGAAGTCGCTATGCAGACATTTGCACGCAAAGAGGTGTTTTGATGAAGAGTCTGCTTATCGTACTGCTCAGCTTTCCGGCACTTTTCGCTCTTGAGGGCGGGGAGAAACTTTTTGAATGTACCAAGATCTTTGAAGAGCGCAAGACGGAGCTGCTGGTCGAACTCGAACGCATAGATGAGCAGAAGCAGTCGCTTGACGCACTGAAAACGGCGACGGACGAACTGCTGGCCAAAAAAGAGTCCGTGCTCGCAGATAAAGAGAGCGAACTGCAAAAAAAAGATGAAGAGGTGTCACAGAAACTGGCGCGTATCGAAGAGATGCTTACCGAGAACAAACAGGTACTTGAAGATATAAAGAACCTGAAGATGGACAAGGTGTCGCAGACCTACGCAAAGATGAAGCCGGCATCTGCAGCGCAGATATTAAGTGATATGAACACGACCGAAGCGGCGAAGGTGATGAGCACGCTCAAACCCAAAACGGTCGGTAAGATACTCTCAAAAATGGATGCATCCACCGCTTCAAAAGTGACGCGCCTGCTAACAGAAGTACCTGAGCAGACACCCTGACAGCTCCTTAAGAACAAGCTTCAAAAGGATTCATGAAATATTTACCTTCATTAGTGTAAAATTAGCCCAAAATTATGACCACAGGGTTGCCATATGAAAGTCTCACTCGCTCATGTTCCGCATATTGCCAACAAGATCGCCGTTGATTTAAACCGCAGCGGGCTAGTCACGATGACACAAGGACTCGAAAGCGTAGCCAAGGAAGCTGAAAAGCTTTTGATCGAAAGTGTGAAAAAAGAGATGGCGCTTGAAGAGGCAGTCCATAAGATTGTTGATGAAAATGAAGAGCAGATCGATTTTTACCTTGCAGACGAGCGACAGCTTTTCTGGATGATCAAGAAGAAGCTTGCAGCAGATTTCGGTGTCATCCTCTCATATGAAGAGCGTTTCTCCGATCTTGCGCACAAGATCCTTGATAATCTTTATGAGGAAGACCTGATCCACTACGACGTAAGTGAGAACCGCATTAAAAATACGATTTATGATGCGATTACCTCTTTTGTTGCGGATACGAGTGAAATAGAGTCTGCTGTCATCGATAAGCTGCAGACGTACAAGCGCAAGTTGATTCCGGGAACGGATGAGTATGAGATTTTATATGAACAACTTTACAAAGAAGAGTTGCAAAAGCGGGGGATGGCGTAAATGGAAAGAGCGTGGATTTACCTTGAGAACGGGACATATCTAGAGGCTAAAAGTTTTGGAGCCGAGACGACAAGTGTCGGCGAGATCGTATTTAATACATCACTTACCGGTTATCAGGAGATCGCTTCGGACCCGTCGTATGCAGGACAGTTCGTGACCTTTACGATGCCGGAGATCGGCAATGTCGGTGTGAACGCTGAAGATATGGAGAGTCGTGGCGCCTTTACAAAAGGGGTCATCGTCCGTCAGTATCAGGAACGTTACTCCAACTTCCGCGCAGAAACGTCGCTGTCGGACTTTTTGAAAGAGCACGGCGTAATGGGCATCTGCGATATCGATACCCGTTATCTGACGAAGATGCTCCGTGCAGAGGGGGCGATGATGATGGTCGCTTCAACGCAGATCAGCGACAAGGACGAGCTGAAAAAAGTACTTGAGAGCTCCCCGCGTATCGAAGAGGTCAACTACATCGAGCAGGTGAGCACAAAAGAGTCCTACATGCATCCCAACGGAACCTATGACGCCATCAATTTTCAATACAACGAGGCTCCTGAAGCGCAGGCGAAGATCGTTGCGATCGATTTCGGTGTCAAGCGCAATATCCTTAATGAGCTGACCCAGGCGGGAATCGCTGTCGAAGTCGTTCCAAACAGCTTCAGCGCTGATGAACTCATCGGCCGCTACACCAATAAAGAGATCGACGGTGTCTTCCTGTCAAACGGTCCGGGCGACCCGCTGGTCCTCAAAGCGGAGCAGGAACAGATCAAGAAACTGATCGCGGCTAAAGTGCCGATGTTCGGTATCTGTCTTGGTCACCAGCTGCTCTCTATCTCCCATGGCTATGACACCTTCAAACTGAAGTTCGGTCACCACGGCGGAAACCACCCGGTCAAGAACAAGCTGACCGGTATGGTCGAGATCACGGCGCAGAACCACAACTATAATGTCCCTGACAATATCGTAGAGATCGCCGATGTGACGCATACAAACCTTTTCGATAATACGATCGAAGGTCTGCGATACAAAGACTCTCCGATCTTCTCTGTTCAGCACCACCCGGAGTCAAGCCCGGGACCTAAAGAGAGCCGTTATATCTTCTCCGAATTCCTTTCGCTTCTGAAAGCTAGATGAGCGGGGTCGAACTCGCTGCTGTAATCTCTCTGGCCCTTATGGGCTCTATCGGCCACTGTATCGGTATGTGCGGTGGTTTCATAGTAACCTATACCACTGCAAAGATAACTCCGCAAATATCCCGACCGACCCAATCTTTTTACCATGGACTTTATAATCTTGGACGTGTGAGCACCTATATGCTGCTCGGGGCGCTCTTTGGCTACTTTGGTTCTCTTTGGGATATAACGCCGCTGGCACGTGTCTTCATGTTTACGATCGCGGGTGTTTTGATGATCGTTATGGGCCTTTCGTTCGCGGGAAAACTGAAATTTTTGAGCTCGATAGAGTACCCGCTGAGCAAGCAGCAGTGGTTTAAAAAGATCTTTGTCAACCAGCTCAGCTCGCCCACGCCGAAAAGTTTCTTCATCCTTGGCGTACTGAACGGACTCTTCCCGTGCGGGCTGGTCTATACGATGCTTGTGACAGCGACGACAACGGAGTCGGCCCTTTACGGTGCGGCTGTTATGGGCATCTTCGGGCTGTTTACCATACCGGCACTGTTCAGTTTCGCCTTTATGGTCGGGATGTTTTCACAGAACCGTTTCAGAAGTATCATGCTCCAGTTTGCCGCTTTAAGTATTATTGTTTACGGAGGCTGGACACTTTATAAAGCGTATCTGCAACTCGATTACCTGAAGCGCCAACAGGCCGCGCTCACGGACATCGTCGCGGCCCGCCCCCTGCTTTCCGTCGCGGCCTACTTCGCTGTGTACGTGCTCGTCACTGCCTTGTCGTTGCCGGG
>JBFEWT010000080.1:0-10172 GCA_041546225.1 Sulfurimonadaceae bacterium | reverse complement strand
GTCATCCAGGATATCGGTCGTTTGTACGCCGTAGTTGACGACAAGACTTTCAAACTCCGAACCGCCGGTGACCGTCTTGATGTTGTTGTCGATGCTGTCGGTCTCGACATAGACATCGTCACGATCAACATCCACCGTGACGCTGCCGCTGGCCGCTCCCGCTGCGATATTGATGATCTCGCCGTTCTCCAGCTCTACCGTCATCGGATTTTTCGTCGCGTTCGTCAGCGTCGCCGTATAGGTGATGCTGCCGCCGTCCTCGCTTGTCTCCGGCGTCGCCGTAAGCGTCAGGATGGATTCCGCCACATCCGCCGTATCGATAACACCGGCATGGCTCTCAGGAGTGTGCAGCGTGTCGACCACTTCTGCATTCGCACCGCCAAGGTTCTCAGTGTGATCCATATACGCATCCGCCTGAAGGGTCGACGTACCCGCTGCCGTCTCACCCGCTGCTGCTGCTTCGAGTTCGGTGATGTCGCCGCCTTCCTCAAGCAGTTTCGCTATCTCTTCGGCTGACGCTGCCGTCTCGGCTTCTTCAAAAGTGTCTGCCTTATAGACAGACTCATCAAGCACGACTTCGCGCTCGCCTTCAATGTTTACTACATTACCGTTCTCGAGCACCAGTTCAATCGTACCGTTTTGCGCCGTACTGATAACATCGCCTTTATGCACAGGCATATGTTTCTCAAGCGGCTGAATAACGCCGTTCTCGTCTTTTACCGTTGCATCTCCACTCTGCTGTGATACATGTCCGATGACTTCTTTCATGATGCTCTCCTTCAGTTTTATATTTGTTAATTGTAACGGCTTTTGTTCTTTCATGTCTATTGTCCGTTAGTACAATATCTATTGGAGTTATCTCTAAAGTATCCGCTTTTATGGAGTCATACAGAAGCCAAATGCGATCTTTCCGCTATAATTCCCTAAACTCATATAAGCGAAACACCTATGACAATGAAATACTTTCTGATACTTCTTCTTGGCATCTCCCTCTGTGCAGCAAAAGAGACGGAAAAACCGCTTGAAGCCTACCTGGGAGCCGGTCCCTACTTCCAGACCCAGCCTTACGAGGATGCAAGCATGCAGACCGTGGCCTCGCCTGTCATCTTTTTTGATAACAGCCTTATCTACATCCGCTGGACCCGCGTCGGTTTCTATTTTCTCGGTCAAAGCAGCGAAGAGCTGAGCTGGGGCTTCTCTTTGACGGCACAACCGCGTCCCTACAACTATGAAAGCACAGACGCCGATATACTCGCGGGCATGGATGATCGCAAAACAAGCTGGGAAGGCGGCATCAGTTTCGCGGCGAGCAACGCTTACGGCTATATCGAACTGCTTGTAGCCAAAGATCTTCTTCATAATTCCGACGGTATGGTCTCTACGCTTGAGATCGGAAAAAAGATAAAGAGCGGTTCATGGACGTTCGTCCCCGCCGCATCCGTCATCCACTATGACAGCGCTTTTAATGACTACTATTACGGTGTAACGCAGGATGAAGAGAACCTGCTTATTGGCAGACCTGCCTACCAGGCGAAAAGCGGCATCAATTTTGCCGTACAAAGCTATATTATGTATGATGTGGCCGATCAGTGGCACCTCTTTGGGAATCTTCGCGCCGACTATCATGATGACGCCGTCACGAACAGTCCCATCGTAGACCAGCAGATGATGTACTCGGGCCTTATTTCGCTTCTATACAGCTTTGAGCTCTGAACTTTCAAAAATTTCTTTTAACTTTCGCGTGATTTTTCACAATTACGCGATCCTCTTCACCGTTTTTTAAGTGCTCCTTCCCTATAATAAGCAAATTTTTTAGATGACTTTCCAAGTAAGGGTTACAATGCCAAAACGCGAAGATATCAAAACGATATTACTCATTGGTTCAGGTCCGATCGTAATCGGTCAGGCGTGCGAATTTGACTACTCCGGTACACAAGCCGTTAAGACACTTAAAGAGCTTGGCTACCGTGTTGTACTTATCAACTCAAATCCGGCAACCATTATGACCGATCCGGAGTTCGCCGATCGTACCTATATAGAGCCGATCAAACCGGAGATTATCGCCGAGATCATCAAAAAAGAGAACGTCGACGCCATTCTTCCTACCATGGGCGGACAGACGGCACTCAATGCCGCAATGCAGATGCACGAAGCGGGGATGCTCGAAGGTGTCGAGTTCCTTGGTGCAAAACCCGAAGCGATCACCAAAGGCGAAGACCGCCAGGCCTTTAAAGAGGCAATGATCAAGATCGGTATGGACCTGCCGCACTCACGCTATGCCTATAATATGGACGAAGCCCTTGCCGCGGCCGAAGAGATCGGCTTCCCGATCATCATCCGTGCTTCGTTCACCCTCGCTGGCGGCGGTTCGGGCGTTGCATACAACATCGACGAATACAAGATGCTCGCACAGCGCGGCCTCGACGAGAGTCCGGTCAGCGAGATCCTCGTAGAAGAGTCCCTGCTCGGCTGGAAAGAGTACGAGATGGAAGTCATCCGTGACCGCGCGGACAACTGTATCATCATCTGTTCTATTGAGAACTTCGACCCTATGGGTGTTCACACCGGCGACTCCATCACCATCGCTCCGGCACTGACGCTGACCGACAAAGAGTACCAGCGTATGCGTGACGCATCGTTTGCCATCCTTCGCGAGATCGGCGTCGACACCGGCGGTTCAAACGTCCAGTTCTCGGTAGACCCGAAAACAGGCCGTATGATCGTCATCGAGATGAACCCGCGTGTATCGCGTTCATCGGCGCTCGCTTCCAAAGCAACCGGCTATCCGATCGCCAAGATCGCTACCCTGCTCGCTGTCGGCTTTACCCTTGACGAACTGACCAATGACATCACCGGCACACCGGCGAGTTTCGAACCGGTCATCGACTACGTCGTCACCAAACTGCCGCGCTTTACCTTCGAGAAGTTCCCCGAAGCGGAATCTACCCTGACGACCGGTATGAAGTCTGTGGGCGAAGCGATGGCCATCGGCCGTACCTTCAAAGAGTCCATGCAAAAAGCACTCTGCTCACTTGAGACTGACCTCTGCGGATTTGACCGCATAGAGGGTGACATGGAGCATATCCGCCATGAGATCCGCCGTCCGAATGCCGAGCGTATGCTCTACGTGGCAGAAGGTTTCCGCCGCGGTCTGAGCTGTGAGGATATCTTCGATCTCTGTAAGATCGACCCGTGGTTCCTCTACCAGCTCGAAGAGCTCGTAGCAGACGAGAAGACGATCGAAATCGATATCCTCAATGACGAAACGCGTCTGCGCAAAGTCAAGACTGACGGTTTCTCCGACAAGAAGATCGCTGAACTGGTCAACGAAAACTCCAAGACATCACTCAGTGAAAGCGATGTCTACAGTGCGCGCAAACGCCTCGGTATCAGTCTTGAGTACAATGAGGTCGATACCTGTTCGGCAGAGTTCGAAGCCTTGACACCGTACCTTTACTCGACGACCAATATCACGAAACTTCCAAACGTGACAAACCGCGTATCCGACAAGAAAAAAGTCCTCATCCTCGGCGGCGGTCCAAACCGTATCGGCCAGGGTATCGAGTTTGACTACTGCTGTGTGCACGCTGCGTTTGCCCTCAAAGAGATGGGCATCGAGACGATCATGTACAACTGTAACCCTGAAACCGTCTCTACGGATTACGATACTTCAGACGTACTTTACTTCGAGCCGATCGATTTCGAACATGTACGCGAAGTGATCGACAACGAACAGCCAAACGGTATCATCGTACACTTCGGCGGCCAGACGCCGCTGAAACTTGCCAATCCGCTCACTGCCATCGGTGCGCAGATCGCCGGTACGCCTGCAAAAGTCATCGACCTTGCCGAAGACCGCGAAAAGTTCTCCGACTTTGTCAACAGCCATGGCCTAAAACAGCCTGAGAACGGCATCGCTACAACGAAAGAGCAGGCGATTGCCGTTGCTACCGAACTCGGATATCCGGTACTGGTACGTCCTTCATTCGTTCTGGGCGGCCGCGCGATGCGTATCGTCTACAACGAAGGCGAACTTCGCAAATACATGGACGAAGCGGTCTCCGTTTCCAACGATGCTCCGGTACTTGTCGACAAGTTCCTCGACCAGGCTGTCGAGCTTGATGTTGACGCCATCTGTGACGGCAACGAGGTCTATATCGGTTCGATCATGCAGCACATCGAAGAGGCGGGTATCCACTCGGGTGACTCGGCATGTTCACTCCCTCCGGTCAACCTCTCTGACGAGCTCTACGCACAGGTCGAGCAGCAGACCAAGACCATCGCGCTCGGTCTTGGCGTTGTCGGCCTGATGAACATCCAGTACGCCATCTACCAAAACGAGATCTACCTGATCGAGGTCAACCCGCGTGCATCACGTACCGTACCGTTCGTCTCCAAAGCGACAGGTATGCCGCTGGCAAAAGTCGCTACGCGTGTCATGATGGGAGACACCCTGCGTAACGCCCTGGCCTTCTACGATAACTACAAGATCGTCGAAGAGGGTGACGGTATCCTCAAACCGCGTCTTAAAGGGCATATCGCCATCAAAGAAGCGGTCTTCCCGTTCAACAAGCTCTACGGTGCAGACCTTGTTCTAAGCCCCGAGATGAAATCGACCGGCGAAGTCATGGGTATCAGTGATAACTTCGGTACCAGTTTCGCAAAAAGCCAGATGGCGGCAGGCAACATCATCCCGACGGGCGGCACCTGTTTCCTCTCGTTCATCGATATGGACAAAGAGCATGCTCCGGAGATCGCACGCGGCCTTCATGAGCAGGGCTTCAAGCTCGTGGCAACGCGCGGTACCCAAAAGGTCATCGAAGCAGCCGGCATCCCGTGTGAAGCGGTCCTTAAGATCTCTGAAGGACGTCCGAACATCGAAGATATCATGAAGAACGGCGATATCGCCATGGCGGTCAACACTTCGGACAACAAGACGTCCAAAGAAGATGCCGTTGTCATCCGTCAGATCGTCCTTCGTATGAACATCCCGTACTTTACGACACTCAGCGCTGCACGCGCGACCATCGACGCTCTGGGCCAGATGAAAGATCCGGCGTGGAACACTCCTAAGTCCCTGCAGGACTACCTCGTCAACTAAGATGAAGAACAGAGTCCTTCTTGCACAAACCGACACTACCGTCGGTTTTCTCTCCCAGGACAGCCAGCAGCTCTCCCGTATCAAAGAACGTCCCGACACCAAACCTTTTTTAAAAGTCTATGCCGATCTTAAAAGCTACAAAAACAGCCAAAACCGTGTACCCAGACGCTACAAGAAGATGCTCCGCCGTGCTGAACAGACGACGTTTGTCATCAATAACCGCGCTTTTCGCATCGTCAAGTCAGAACCGCACCTCTCTTTGATAAAAAAAGCGGACTGGTTCTACTCTACATCAGCCAACAAAAGCGGTCACGGCTTCGAGCGTACCTTTTGTGAAGAGAGTGCTGATATAATAGTGGAAGACTTCAGAGGTCTGCATGAGCAAGCCCCCTCTTCCATTATTAAACTGGGCCGCTCAAAAAGGAGAAAACTGCGATGATCACGAAACTGCTGCAGGCGTTTTTAGCCGGAATATTTTTCACCTTCATTCTGGATTTTTTCCTTTTTCTGGGAATATTCAAACACTATATAGAGCATTATGAGATCGATCTCTTTTACAATATTCTCTTTGCAGACCATCAAAACATCTGGCTATACCTGCTTGTCAGTGCTGCGCTGGGTTGGCTGAGCATCTACTACGCCAAGCCCAAACCGACGGTTGCCGTATTGGGGACACTCTTTGTATTGGTACTGCTCACTCTCATCCCGCCGGTAGGCGAAAAAGTCGGCAGCATGATGCTTTTGCAGCCTGACCAGCATGTTGTCTCGGGTGCGCACATCTATACCGGCGACATCTACTATGACGGGCGCGAACACATCTACATTCTCGACGATGAGCTCAACGAACTCGTAAAACTGCCAAAATCACAGATTAAATACTAACAAGGATTTATAAATTATGAAACATATTTCAACTATCGGTTCAGCAGCCCTTCTGGGCAGCGTCGGCGTAGCGGTCATGACCGTTTTAAGCGGTTGTGAAGCGCAGCAGCAGGAGCCGCAAAACCGCTACCTCGTTATAGAGCAGCAGCCAAACGGAAAATATGTCGTTGTCGAGGAGATGCCGACCGAAGGCCCCAACCGCGCCATTATCCGCGAACGCGACGAGAACGGCAACGTCAAAGAGCGTTTTATGAACGAGCAGGAGATGCAGGCACTCGCCCAGCAGGAGTATGACAAGGTCGAAGCGGGCCAGTCGGAACTCAACGCTGCGCCAAGCGGCGACGGCATGGGCCTTGCGGGTACCATTCTCGCCGTTGCTGCAGGTTCGCTGCTGGGTCAGGCTATCGGCAACATGCTCTTTAACAAGCCCGGAATGCAGCAGCACCGCAACGCCGTCAACAAATCCGCCTACCACCAGAACCGCGTTAAAAACGGTACTGCGTCACGCAGTAAAAAAAGCTTCTTCGGCGGCAGTAAAAGCGGTACGTCAAGCAACAATTACCGAAGTTTCGGAGGCTAAGCGTGATCACCCCATGTAAAGTAGCCCCGCTTGACGATGCGGCACTCGATGAGATAGGTTTTACCTGGCATACGGACGAAGACGGAAGCAAATATGTCGCCGATGAGCTCGTACAGGTAACACAAGACGAAGCCGAGGCCTATTACGAAGCGGCGAACACCCTCTACGATATGTACGTCGAAGCCGCAGAGCATGTCATCGCCAACAACCTTTTCTTTGAACTGGGTATCCCGTTCAACCTTGTCGAGCCGATCAAACAGAGCTGGGAGAACGACGTACACTGGCACATCTACGGCCGTGTCGATTTTGCCGGCGGCATCGGCGGTGAGCCGATCAAACTCATCGAGTTCAACGCCGATACGCCGACAGGACTCTTCGAGACCGCCGTACTGCAGTGGGCGCTTCTGAAGAAGAACGGTATGGATGAGGAGCGTCAGTTCAACAATGTCTACCAGGCCATCTCCGACAACTTCCGCCGCCTCATCACCCTCCATGACGACCCGGAGCGTTTTGAAGAGCTTTATGACGGCTGGAAGATCCTTTTCTCCTCCATCGAGGGCAACGAGGAAGAGGAGACGACGACCAGACTGCTTCAGCAGATCGCGACTGATGCAGGCTTTAACACGGGCTTCGAGTTCCTGCAAAACGTCACGTTCAACGATGACGGCATCGCCGATTCGAACGAGAACCCTTACGAGTACTGGTTCAAACTCTACCCATGGGAAGATATCGGCACGGATGAGCCGGAACTGGCCGTCATGCTTGCGGGCATTATGGAAAAACAGCAGGCGATCCTGCTCAACCCGGCATACACCCTGCTTTTCCAGTCCAAAGGGATGCTCAAGATCCTCTACGACCTCTTCCCCGATTCGCCTTACCTGCTGCCGGCATCGTTCGAGCCGCTCGAAGGTGCCTATGTCGAAAAGAAGGTCTTCGGCCGCGAAGGTGCCAATACCACTGTCGTAAACGCGGATGGCACTGTTGCCGCCCAGACCGACGGACCGTACGGGAACTTTAAAAGCGTCTATCAGGAGTATGTGCCGTTTACGGAAGATGCCCACGCGAACCAGTACCAGGCGGGCGTCTTCTTCGCCTATGAAGCGTGCGGTCTCGGCTACCGCCGCGGCGGCAAGATACTCGATAATATGAGTAAGTTCGTCGGACACGTACTGATCTGATAGAACGCTACTTGCATATATTTGGCCATATGGCTAACGCCAGGAAAGGGGTAGACTTATGAAAACACTCTGTATTGTCTTTTTACTGGCTGCACTGACCCTAAAAGCCGACAGCGTGCGAGTCGCCGCCGCTTCAAACACCGCTTACGCCATGAAAGCGCTCAAAGATGCCTTTGAAACCAAATATCCCGACATTACCGTCGAAACGGTCATGGGTTCGAGCGGCAAACTGACGGCGCAGGTAAAGCACGGTGCCCCCTTTGACATCTTTCTCTCCGCCAATGTAAAATACCCCCGTTACCTCTACGAAGCGGGCAAGACCGTAGGAAAAGAGCGTGTCTATGCACGCGGTGCGCTCATTCTCTTCAGCCGCAAGGCACGTACGTTTGAGAGCGGAGTGAACATCTGTTCGCGTGAAAGCGTGAAACGTATCGCCATCGCCAACCCGAAACTTGCCCCCTACGGTATAGCGGCGCATGAAGCGCTGACAAAAGCAGGCGTGATCGAAGAGGCTGCGCCAAAGCTCATCAAAGCTGAAAACATCAATCAGACGATGCAGTATGCACTCAAGCAGACAGACCTTGGCTTCATCGCCAGATCTGCACTCTACTCCGATGCGCTCAGCCCGTATAACAAAGAGGGGGTGCACTGGATAGCAGTAGCCCCCGATCTCTACAGCCCGATCGAACAGGCTGCCGTGCTGCTTCAACACGCAAAAAACAACGCTGCGGCAACCACTTTTATGGACTTTCTCTTCAGTGATGAGGCCAAAAGCATCTTTACACACTACGGATACCTGATACCATGAACCGACTTACCGCGACCGTGACCGCCATCGAAGCCCATGAAGCGCTGCACATGATCACCCTTGAAGCGTCGGGCCTGAACTGGAGTGTTCAAACGCTTCAGCTCCCTGCCCATGTCAGCGTCGGCCGTACACTGACACTCTCATTCAACGCCAACGATGTCATCATCACCTCCCGCGATGTTCTCGTAGGCGTGGAAAACAGCTTTTTCGGCACCATTGAAAAGATCGATGAGGGAATCATCATGACGCGCCTGCATCTGCTTACCGATGCGGGAAGGTTCTATGCCATGGTGAGCCGCCGCGCTCTGGCAAAACTGGACAAGCCTCACAACATCGCACTGCATGTCGCGGCGAACAATATCGCACTGAGTGAGCAATCATGATCGACTGGGCCCCGTTTATCGTATCACTGAAACTCTCCGCAGTCGTCACGCTGCTGCTCTTTTGCATCACCTTTCCGCTGGCATGGTTTCTGGCGCATACCCGTTCGTCGCTCAAGCCCTTCATCGAGGCCGTTTCCGCCCTGCCTATCGTTCTTCCCCCGACCGTTCTGGGCTTCTACCTGCTGGTACTCTTCTCACAGGAGTCGCCCCTTGGCATCTACCTGCAGCAGACACTCGGACTCAACCTGCTCTTCAGTTTCGAAGGGCTCGTCGTCGCATCGCTGATCTACTCGTTCCCGTTCATGCTGCAGCCGCTGCAGTCAGGCCTTGAATCGCTGCCGAAGAACCTCGTGGAAGCGTCCTACACACTGGGGAAAGGGCGTTTGGCGACACTGCGCCATGTCGTTCTGCCGAACATCAGGGTCGCCATAATCACCGGTGCGGTCATCACCTTTGCACACACCATGGGCGAGTTCGGTGTCGTACTGATGGTGGGCGGGAACATCGACGGTGTCACCAAGGTCGCCTCCATCGCCATCTACGACCATGTAGAGGCACTTGAGTACACCCAGGCGCATATCTACTCCGCCATCCTCGTTGCGATGAGCTTCATCATCTTGCTTACGGTCTACATCTTTAACCGCCGCTTCCGGCTGAAGGCAGTGAAATGATCGATATCGCACTGAAAAAAAAGCTTGACGGCGCCGGCGGCAGTTTTGAACTGGATGTCGCACTGCGGATTGAAAAGGGGGAGTTTGTAGCCCTCAGCGGAACTTCGGGCAGCGGCAAGACGACCCTGCTGCGTATGCTCGCCGGCCTTGAACAACCGGACTCTGGAGATCTCAGTGTCAACGACACGCAGTGGATAGGCAGACACAAACATCTTAAACCCCAGCTTCGACGCGTCGGCTATGTTTTCCAGGACTATGCCCTCTTCCCGAACATGAGCGTCAAAGAGAATATCCTCTACGCCTGCGGCGATGAAGAGAAGACAGCGCAGATGCTTGAACTCGTCGAACTGACCGAGCTGGCGTCGCATGCTCCCGCAACGCTCTCCGGCGGTCAGCAGCAGCGTGTAGCACTCGCCCGGGCGCTCTCACGCGAACCGGAGATCCTGCTGCTTGATGAACCCCTCTCTGCACTTGACCCGGCACTGCGTGCCAAACTGCAGCTGGAGCTGCTGGCCATCCATAAAGAGCTCGGCATTACGACCATCATGGTCTCGCATGATATGGCCGAG
>JBFEWT010000039.1:0-15871 GCA_041546225.1 Sulfurimonadaceae bacterium | reverse complement strand
CCCTGTCGTGCTGCTTTCTGCCATCTTCGTCACGCTCTTCGTCGCACAGCCTGAGATGAGCAACATTGTCATCGCAGCATATATCCATTGTCTCATCACGACTCTTTCATGTTTTTTCATCACTACCCTGCAAGGAGTTCCAGGCCTGCGTGCGTGGATAAGCGATCGGTTTGTATATTATTAAAGAGTATATCATTAATACGGTTTATTATAGTGAGAAAAGAGAGATGGAAGAGGCGCCGCCGCTTTACGCGGGCTGCGTATCCCCATAGAAGATCTCGCGGCCGTCTTCGCGGGGTTTGATGCGGTAGACCACGGCGTAGAGCAGCGGTACGTAGATCAGGTTGAGCACCGTCGCCCAGGTGATACCGAAGCCCAGCGAGATCGCCATGGGCTGCAGGATCTGCGCCTGTCCCGAGGCGAAGAAGATGAGCGTGGAAAGCCCCAGTACCGTGGTAATGGAGGTCATCAGGATGGGGCGCAGCCTTGTACGCGCCAGACGCATCAGCTCTTCGGTATCTTTCGCCTTGCGGATGAAACTCACCATGATGAGCCCGTCGTTCACGATGACACCGGCAAGGCCGATCGCCCCGATGAGGCTCGGCATCGTCATATTAAGCCCCATCAGAAAATGTCCGCCGAGCACGCCGACCAGCATCAGCGGTATGGTGCTCAGCACGATCAGCGACTGCTTAAGAGAATCGAAGAGCCAAACCAGAGCAATGAAGATGAGCATAATGGCCATCGCAAATGACTGCATCAGCTCTTTTTTTGTCTTGGCGTTCTCCTCCTCTTCCCCTTTGACAGCGACTCTGAACCCCTCTTGGGCAAGGGCGTCGAGGGTGGGCTTGATGGCGAGCATCACTTCCGCGGAGGTGACAACCGCCTTGTCAAGCGAAGCGAAGACGGCGCGGATGCGTTCACCGTCCTCTTTGTTGATAGTCACATAGGACTGGGTGATCATGAAGTCGCACACCTCTTTGAGGGTGACCTGCTGCATCGTTCCCGGCACGCTGACCTGGTAGTCATAGATCGACTGCAGGCTGTCTTTGCTGCTTCCTTCGATGCGGACGCGCACCAGCCCCGTCTCGTTGAACATCTTGCTCTGTTCGGCTTTGAGATAGTAGGCGCTGAGTTCGCGGCTGAGGACCTGCTCGTTGAAGCCGAGCTGCTGCCCATAGGCATTGACCCGCAGCTTCAGCTCTTTTTCTCCCAGGTCGGCATCGTCGCTGATGCTGTGGGTGCCTTTGACTTCAGCCAGCGCCGCCTTGAGGCGTTCGAGTCCGCGTACCAGTTCATCGTCGCCTTTTCCGGAGAGGGCGATCTCGACGTCATTGGCCACGACACCCGTACCCGGCGTCTTGATGTTCATCTCTTCAAAGAGAGGGTTGCCTGCCGTGTCTTTGAACTCCCGCAGATCCGCAAGCCACATTTCGATATCTTCGCGGATCTCCTTGGCCGGACGTTCGCGCTTCAAAAGAGCGGCATCATACTCCAGCGAAAGGTAGGGGTTGATATAGCGGTTGAAAAAGTTGTCGGGAGCGCGTTCGTGCAGGTCGATAAAGATCTGGAAGAGGTTGTCGCCCAGCTCCGCCTGGTTGCGCGAATCCATCTTGAAGCCGATGACGGAGGTGACCGAAGAGATCTCCTCGGGGTTCATGTTTTCCATCAGGCGCTTTTCTATCTGCGAAACGATCATCTCGGTGTTTTCAAGGTCGTTGTTGATGTTGACACTGCCGTTGACGTAGACCTGTGTCACATCGAAATCGGGAAAGAGCTGGAACTTGCTGCTCTTGGCCATCACAACGCTCAGGAGCACAATGGAGGCAACGATGGCGACCAGCGAGATCACCTTGGTGCGGAAAAGGTAATGCAGCGTCATATCGTACCGGCGGTAGAGGTGCTCCCAGATCGCATGGGTCGCATGGCCCTCTTTGCGCAGACGCAGGAAATCATGCGAATGCAGCGGGAGGAAATAGAAGGCTTCGATCAGCGAGCTGATCAGCAGTACGGAGATCATAATCGGAAGGATCTTGATAAAGGTCCCCATCTCTCCGGTGAGCATCAGCAGCGGCAAAAACGCGAAGACCGTTGTCAGCGTTGCGGTGAGTACGGCAGGGAACATCTCCGTCGCCCCGATGATGACCGCGTCGCGGCGGCTCTTCCCCTCTTCGAGATGGCGGTAGATGTTCTCGGCGACGACGATCGCCTCGTCGACCAGCATCCCCAAGGCGATGAGCGCACCGAGCAGGGAGAGCATGTTAAGGCTGTAGCCGATCATATCCGTGACGATCAGGCCGATCATGAAACTCAGCGGGATCCCCATCGCGACTACCAGTGCGATACCGCGGTTGACAAAGACCAGCATCGCCAAAAAGACCAGTATCAGGCCGAATAGGATGTTGGAGAAGACCGTGTTAAGGCGGTTCTTGATCCAGATCGAGGTGTCGGTATAGACTTCGAAGACCAGGTGGGGGTACTTCTCGCGGTAGTGCGTAAGCTCGCTGCGGATCTGTTTGACGAGGGCGATGGAGTTGCCGCTCTTGGCCTTTGTGATGTTGAGCGAGACATTGCGCTGGCCGTTGTAGTGCGAAAGCTCCGTCTCGTCACCCAGTTCAAAAGAAACGTCTGCGACATCGGCTACGCGGACACGCAGATCGCCGATGCTGATAAGCGTGTTCTCGACATTCTCACGCTCCTTTTCCCCGTTGAAGGTACTGATGTACAGATGGCGCCCCTGCTCTTTGATCGTACCGACCGGGAAAATGGAACTGAGGTTTTTAAGCGCAGCGACGACACCGTTGATCTCCAGTCCGTAAGCACGTATCTTCTCCTCGTTGAGGCGGATGATGAGCTCCTCGTCCGAACTGCCGCGGATGGTCAGGTCACTCAGGTCTTTGAGCTGTCCGAGGCTGCTTTTAAGCTCTTCGGCCCGGTCGATGAGTTCGCGGGTATCGACATCCCCGGCAATGGCAATGAGCACCAGAGGGATCGACTCTTCGTGGATCTTCGCCACGGGTTCGTTCATATCGGCGGGAAGGTCACGCTTCACCTGGGCGACCACATCCTTGACGTCGTTGAGAACATTGATGTTGTCCGAACCGGGTTTAATGTCGGCCATAATGGTGAAACTGCCGTTTTTGATTGTCGTGGTGATGGTATCGACTTCGTTGATGTTTTTCAGGCTGTCTTCGATGTTTTTCACCGCCATCTTGTCAAGGATATCCGCGCTCGTACCCACATACCCGCCGCTGATGGCGATCTTGTCTTTTTGTACCGGAGGAAAGATCTCCTTGGGGATGTTGATGTAGGCGAAGACCGACAACAGCAGTATGAAGATCAGAAACATATGGTTCAAGAGAGGTTTGTCAATGGCAAACTCGATGGCTTTTCTTATCACGGCTACTCCTTCACACTAAAGAGGGTGTCAAGCACCTGGTTTTTAAAACGTATGGATTCCACTTTGGTCTTGATGATGCGGTTCTCCTCTTTCAAAGCGCTCTGTTCGCGCTTCAAAATGGCGATGTCCCGGCTTTTGTAATAGATCTCGCTCTGCAGGTAGACCTTCGGAAAGAGCAGCAAAAAAGCGATAAATATAAGCAGCAGCAACCCTACGAGGTAGCGTATTCCCATCTGCATAACCGGGGAAATAACGTCATGGACCTCCTCGAGGATTTCGTGCTTGTCACCCATTTAGCGTTCCATTTGAAAGACCCGCATCTTTGCACTGCGGCTTCTCGGGTTAGCTTTGAGCTCGTCGTTTGCTGCCGTTATAGGCTTCTTGCTGAGTATACGCCCGAGCTGGTTGTCGTTCCCGCAGGTACAGCGCATCGCTTCCATCGGGCAGATACAGCGTTTGGCCCATGCTACATAGCGCTGTTTGACGATGCGGTCTTCGAGGGAGTGAAAAGAGATGATGGCGACTCTGGCAGAAGGAAGCGCAGCCTCTTCGATAGCATCGAGCAGACGGTGCAGTTCGCCGAGTTCATCGTTCACCTCGATGCGGATCGCCTGCATCAGCAGTGTCGCGGGATGGATCTTTTTGCCTTTGGGCATCATGGGCTTGAGCGTATCGGCAAGTTGTTTTGCCGAATGAAAAGGACGGTGGCGCACGATCTCCGCAGCCACTTTTTTACAGTTGCGCAGTTCGCCATACTCAAGCAGAATGGTTTCAAGTTCGCTTTGAGAATAGGTGTTCACCACCTCTGCCGCGCTCAGTTCAGCCCCCTGGTCCATCCGCATATCGAGCAGGTCGCTCTCAAAGGAGAAGCCGCGTTCGCTGTTATCGAGCTGCAAAGACGAGACGCCGATATCGGCAAGGATGCCCTTGATCTTCTCTGCCCCGTACTCCGCAATGATCTCTTTGATGACCGAGGAAAAACGCCCTTTTCTGATCTCGAAACGTCCTGCAAACGGTGCAAGGCGTTTGGTCGAGAAATCAATAGCCGTCTGGTCCTGGTCGATACCGATGAGGGTGATGTTCGGGTTGGACTCGAGCAGCATACTGCTGTGCCCCGCATACCCCATGGTACAGTCGATGACGATCCCCTCTTCCAGATCGGCAAAGGTCTCATTGACCTCGCGGTACAAGACGGGAATATGCGGACTTTTTTCCAAGACGGCTCTCTTCGGGGCAGCACGAAAACAGCGCGAAACCCCTCTCTTTAATATGACGCCATTGTACAAAAGTTGTACTTAAAAACATAACTGCACCTGCAAGAGCGCCTTTCAAGGCAAGGTTGCACATTATAAAAAGCGCCGCACTATAGCGATTTTAAATTTTATTTGGCTACAATCGGCTCATGAACAGACAGTACGTTAAATCGCAGCTGACCTCCCTGGCACTATCGATGTTCAGGAAGGATTTTTTCGGCATCTACCACGGCTCGTTATCTGCAAAACTCGAGAACAATCTTTTTGTTATCAATACCGGTGAAGCGATCTTCGACTCCATCAGCGAAGAGAACCTCATAGAGCTCTATTTTAACCGCGACTACCGCTGGAAAGAAGCGAGTATGGACGCGGGGATTCATATGAGTATCTACAAGCAGATCAGCGAAGCGAAGTTTATTACGTTCACGATGCCGCCGTTTACCACCGCATATTCGCTCAACCACAACATCATCATCCCAAAAGACTACTTCGGATACCGTGAACTCGGGAAGATCACCATCTACGATCCCAAACAGTTCGATGACTGGTATGAGAGGGCCTCAAGCGAGATACCGCAGCATTTCCTGAGCAACGGTACCAATATCATCGTTGTAAAAGGGTACGGGGTCTACTCCTACAGCAGAAACCTTCATGACATGGCCAAACGTCTGGCGATCCTCGAAAAAAGCTGCCGCCTGCTGATGCTCGATGAGAGCAGCGCTGCGAAAGACCTCGACTTTTAACGTACAGGCAGCGTTTCTATCGCCGCATACGCGGTATCCATCATGGTGTCTATCTCCTCTTCGCTGATGACATACGGCGGCATAAAATAGACAATATGCCCCAACGGCCGCAGCAATACGCCGTGTTCCAGCCCATACTCATACACTTTCAGCCCGATACGCTCTTCAGGCGCATACCCCTGCAGTTCCACCGCGGCGATCATCCCCGTCTGACGGATGCTTTTGACCTGCGGCAAGGCTTCGAAACGCTGAAGCTTCTGCGCTATATAGGCACTCGTCAGGCGGTTTTTCGCTATGACGTCTTCGCGCTCAAAGAGGTCCAGCGTTGCGTTTGCCGCGGCGCACGCCAGTGCATTGCCGGTGTAGCTGTGTGAATGCAAGAAGGCTTTATAGAGATTGTACTCGCAGTAAAACGCCGCATAGACGTCCTCGGTCGTCACTACGCATGAGAGCGGCAGATAACCGCCGGTAAGCCCTTTGGAAAGACAGATGAAATCCGGCGATATCCCCGCCTGTTCGCATGCGAACATCGTGCCCGTACGTCCAAACCCGACCATGATCTCATCGGCTATCAGGTGGATACCGTACTGCGTGCAGATACGGCGTGCTTCACTCAGGTACCTCGGGTGGTACATATGCATATACCCTGCTCCCTGTACCAGCGGCTCTACGATAAGTGCGGCGATCTCGCTTCCGCGCTCTTTCAGAAGTGCTTCGAAGGCTTCCGCCGCCCGTAACGCCGCAGCTTCGCTCTGATCTTCAGGGACCGGTGTCTGCACACAGCTTATCAACAACGGCTCGTAGGTCTCCTTGTAAAGCTCGACATCTCCGACGGAGAGTGCACCGATGGTCTCGCCGTGATAACTGTTGGAGAGCGAAACGAAAAGCGGACGCTCCTCCCCGCGGTTCTTATGGCAGTGATAACTCATCTTCAAAGCGACTTCAACCGCACTTGAACCGTTGTCTGCGTAAAAACAGCGTGTTAGTCCCTCCGGCGTCAACGCCACCAGGCGCTCGGAGAGACGGACCACCGGCTCATGCGTAAAACCGGCCAATATAACATGCTCGAGCGTGTCGAGCTGCTCTTTGATCTTATCGTTGATATAACCGTTCGCATGCCCGAAGATATTGACCCACCAGCTGCTGATGGCATCAATATAGCGGTTTTGCTCATAATCCTCAAGATAGACCCCCTTGCCGCTTTTGATGGGTATAAGCGGCAGGGATTCATGGTCTTTCATCTGTGTACAGGGATGCCAGAGGACACGCAGGTCTCTTTGGGCCATCGATTGGTTGTTCATGTTTCATCCCTTTTGCAAAACGTTTTTGACATCATATCAAATTCCCGCACGCCAGCTCAAAAAACCCCGCAACCGTGCCTCTTTCATGATATTGAGCTGTTTTGGCACCGATCGTGTTACACAATCGGCTACAAATAGACAATAACAGTTAAAATAGGGGATTATTTATAGAGATTTAATGGTAAAACACATAAAATATCCTAATTTTAAAAACTGAGGTATCTGCTTAATGATCACATGGATGCAACGACATAGAAAATATCTTGTAGTAACGATCTGGATCTCGACCATCGCCTTCATCGGTGCCGGTTTTGTCGGATGGGGTCAATACAACTACGGCGACAAAGCCGGCGCCGTGGCTAAAGTCGGAGACGTGCCTATTTCGATGCGTGAACTACAGCAGAGCTACAGTGCGCTCTACAACCAGTACAACCAGATCTTCCAGGGCAATTTCGACGAAGCCCAGGCTAAAAGTTTCGGCTTGCAGAAGCAGGCGCTCAAGCAGCTTATCGACCAGACACTTATCCTGAACCTTGCTAACAGCTATAACCTGCGCGTGACCGATCAGGAGCTTTTTGATGAGATCCAGTCGGAAAAAGCGTTCAGCCTGGACGGATCGTTCGACAAAGAGACCTACTATAAAGTCCTGCGCCAAAGCAGCATGAGCATCCCCGAATATGAAGCCGATGTCCGCAAATCCCTGCTGATCCAGAAGACCCTCGCACTCTTCACGCTTCCGCCGCTTCCTCTCGAAGAGAAGAGCCTCGAGACCGCCATGTACATTGCGGACAAGATCAACTACAAGGTCCTCACGACAGACCTGATCAGCATTGATACATCCGATGCCAAGCTGAGACCCTACTGGGAAACACGTCAGCAAAACTACATGACCCTTCCGGCATATACACTGGAGGTCGTGGCGCAACCGATGCTCAACGAAACATTCGACGACGCTGCCATCTCCGAGCACTTCGCCGCCAACAAGCATAACTTCACCGACAGTGAAGGCAAGATTCTGACGCCCGAAGCAGCCCGCACGCAGGTCATAGCAGCACTGAATGAAAAAGCGACACGCAAGCAGGCGCTTCGCACCTACGTCGCCTTCAAAAAAGAGAAGCTCGATTCTGGGCTGAGCGTGAAGACGATGACGCTCACCCAGCCATCAGGCAATATCGATACTGAACTCTTCGGCGAGATCGCGGCATTGACAAAAGCCGAGCCATACCTCAAACCGCGCAAAGTCGGCAACGAATACCTTATCTTCAAACTCAACACCGTCACGCCGGCTATGCCTAAGTCGTTTGAAGCGGCAAAAGCAGAGGTCATCCGCGATTATGCCGCCGAGGAGAAAGCCGGCAAGCTTCAGGAGTATGCAAAGAATTCCGTCGGAACGTTTAACGGGACGACAACCGGTTTTCTTACGCGTGAGAACATCGGCGCACTTAAAGACCTGACAGACGCCGAAAGTGCCGAACTGCTCAATGCCCTCTTCGAGCAGCAGAGCAAACGCGGCTATATAACACTTAAAAACGGAAAAGTGATTCTTTACAATATTTTGGAACAGAAGTTGCTTAGTAAATCTAAAACAGATCAGGAAAACAGTATTATGCGTTTGAAGTCCTCGCTGCTTGATCAGGGCCTCATCAAAATGCTAGAGAGTAAATACGCTGTTGAGATCTATTTAGAAGGACTTTAAGTTGGGCAGAGCTGTTTTAGCCATTGATATCGGTTCAACGAAAATCTGTGCGATCATCGCCAATATCGATACGGACAACAATGTCCAGATCATCGGCGCCGGTACCGCTAAAGCACAAGGCCTGAAAAAAGGCACCATCACCAACATAGAGCTTGCATCCAAGTCGATCAAGCATGCCCTGAGCGATGCCAAGCGTGTTGCGGGAATGGAACTCAAACGTGCCGTGGTCTCTCTTTCGGGTGCCTATACCAAAAGCCTCAACTCCAGTGCAATCGTAAATATCCCTAACAAAGAGATTACGATCAAAGAGATCCATCGCGTTATGAACACCGCGCTGTACAATGCCAATATTCCCAACGAATATGAAGTGCTGCATACCCTTCCGTATAACTTCAAAGTAGATGACCAGGATTTCATTGAAGATCCTCTGGGGATGAACGCGGCGCGCCTTGAGGTTGAAGCCCATATCATCACGTCGCAGAAGTCCAATCTCAACAACCTGAGAAAAGCGGTGCGTGCAGCAGGTGTTGAAGTAGAGAACATCGTACTCGGCGGTTACGCCTCGGCTATCGCCGTTTTAAACGAAGATGAAAAGGAGCTGGGCGTTGCCGTTATCGACATGGGCGGCAGTACCAGCAACATCGTCATCCATGCAGGAAACTCCGTGCGTTATAACGACTTCCTCGGTGTCGGTTCCAACCACATCACCAACGACCTCTCCATGGCGCTGCATACGCCGTTAAACTCTGCGGATGATGTCAAGATGCGTTACGGCTCGCTGCATATGCCGACGAACGAGCTGATAGAGCTCCCGATCATCGGTGACGAGCATGCAACGCATGAAGTCTCTCTGGAAGTAGTACACAATGTCATCTATGCCCGCGTCGAAGAGACACTGATGATCATTGCGCAGTCTCTGGAGAAGAGCGGCCTCAAAGAGCATATGGGTGCGGGTATCGTCCTGACAGGCGGTTTCACCAATATACAGGGATTGCGGGAACTCGCCGTTGCCATTTTTGACAACATGCCCGTACGTATTGCGAAACCTGCTCAGCTCGACGGTCTTTTCGACACCCTGCGCGACCCGGCGTATTCATGTGCTATCGGCCTTGTAAAATATACTGCCGGCGGATATACGCAGTATGAGGTCGATGTGAACAAGCAGATGCGTCACAGCGGAGAACAGCCGAGTGAAAGCGAGCAGGTCTCGCTCGAAGACATCAGTGCAGTAGCAGAGGAGTCGTTCTCTGCTGCGTCACCTGAAGAAGGTGATCTTAAAAACGACCTGGCAACACTGCCGGCAAAGACCTCTCGCAAGAAAGACGAAGCAGGCATGTTTACCAAATTTTGGAATTGGGCTACCCAGCTATTTTAAGGAGTGTATAAAATGGATCCGTTTTCTATTGAAGAGTCATTGGTACAAAAAGGGGCACGTATTGTAGCAGTCGGCGTTGGCGGCGGCGGCGGCAATATGATCGGGCATATGCTCAAAGAGCATGTCAGCGGTATTGAGATGGTCATCGCCAATACTGACGCACAGGTTCTTGATACATCTGACGCGCACACCAAAATCCAATTGGGTTCAAAACTCACCAAGGGTCTCGGTGCGGGTATGAAGCCCTCTGTCGGTAAAGACTCGGCGTTAGAGAGTTATGATGAACTGCGTTCTGCCCTTGAGGGTGCAGATATCGTATTTATCGCGGCAGGTCTTGGCGGCGGTACCGGAACAGGTGCCGCACCGGTCATCGCGCAGATCGCGCAGGAAGTCGGTGCACTGACGATCTCCGTCGTTACGAAGCCGTTCGCATTTGAAGGCCGCAAGCGCATGAAGCATGCCGAAGCCGGTCTGGAAGAGCTCAAAAAAGAGAGCGACTCTATCGTCGTCATTCCCAACGACAAGCTCCTCTCTATCATTGACCGCAAACTCGGGATGAAAGAGAGTTTCAAAATTGTCGACAGCGTTCTTGCACAGGCGGTAAGCGGCACCAGCGGTGTTATCCTTTCCAGCGGCGACAACGACATCAACCTTGACTTTGCCGACCTTCAGACCGTTATGAGCCATCGCGGTATGGCCCTTATGGGTGTAGGCGAGCATCAGGGTGAAAACGCTGCTTACGAAGCGATCAAATCCGCCATCGAATCACCGCTGCTCGACAACATGTCCATCAACGGTGCCATGGGTGTACTTGTTCACTTCAGCATACACCCTGAATTCCCTATGATGGAACTCAGCGAAGCGATGGATGTCGTCCATGAAAGCGCTGACGAAGAAGCTGATGTTATCTTCGGTACATCCACGGATGAGAACCTTCCGGAAGACTACATCCGCATCACGCTTGTAGCTACCGGTTTTGAGCGCGAACTCAGCAAAGGCATCAACAACAGCGAGTTCGAGAATCTTGAAAAGCCGAAACCGCGCCCGCTTGTACGCCCGCAGCTGGTAGTAAACGGTGATATCAATGAAGATTTCCTCGACGTCCCGACCTACATGCGCCAGCAAAAAGACTAGCCCTGTAGATGCACTCCTTTGAAAACCTTATGAAAGCCAAGACACTCCTTGGCATTCATGAGAAAGCCACCCTCTCCGAAATAAAATTCCGCTACCGAAACCTCATGCAGATATGGCATCCGGACAAACACCCCGATAACAATGAAGAGGCCACGCAGATGAGTACGCGCATCAATGACGCCTACGCGACCATCCTCGAGTACTGTAACAACTATGAGTACCGCTTCGACGAGGAGTTTCTCAAAGACAACACACTCTCCCCGCAAGAGTGGTGGGAAAAGCGCTTCGGCGGCCGCTAAACACCGAAACACTCTCTTATAACATATAAATAAAACTGATTTAAGCAAATTATATGAATAAGCTGTTAAGATATATATTGTTCTAATAATTCAAGTAGGATATATTTTACGCAGCGTATATACGCTTTTGAGCGCAAGGAGCTATAATGGAACGTCCTGAACCTACTGATGAAGAGGTGTTGTTCGACGGTGGCATAATGATCACCGAGACCGACCTCGCCGGCAAGATCACTTTTGCCAACCGTAAATTTGTACAGATGTCAGCTTACGAAAAAGATGAACTCATTGGTGAGTCGCACAGGATAATGCGTCATCCGGATATGCCAAAATGCGCCTTCAAAGACCTCTGGAATACCGTTAAAAAAGGGCAAAGCTGGAAAGGCTATGTCAAAAATCTCCGCAAAGACGGTGCATTTTACTGGGTCATCGTCTATATCACCCCGAAACTGGACGACGACGGCAAGCACATCGGCTATATCGCCGCACGCAAAGTACCTGAACGGGCTACGCTTGAAGAGATCAAGAAGACCTATGCCGCGCTTTTGCAAAAAGAGCTGGAGACCGGTATCGTGACAGATTACAGAGGAAACATGATCAGCGAAGAGCTGACTTCGGTCAGCTAAACGAAAAGGCTTTTGGCTACCCTCTGATCATCCGCATAAGCATCACCCTGCGCACAAACAAGACGGCCAGTGCCAGGGCAAGGATCTTGAAATCGATCTCGCTCGCCGTATGAATATTCTCAAAATCCTCACTCAGTGTCGCTGCCACCCCTTCTGACTGCATCTGCAATATCCTCGGCGTGTAGACTGCACTGAAAAGCAGCAGTGTACCGATGACAGTCCCGGCGCTTGCCAGTGTAACGGCGTCAAAACGGAGCTGTTTGTACTCATACATCTCGTAAAGAGCGATGACCACCGTCATCGTATAGCCCCAATAGGTAAACCGGCGGAATACCTCCGCCATGATGACGCCTTCGTTGTAATTGTCGAGCAGTGCCTGTTCAAGCAGCATGTCGCTGTTAAAGATAACCGGTGCTACGAGTACCCCAAGCAGCATAACACCGCCAAAAGTCGCTCCGATCAAAAACAGGTAAAAGATCTCAATATATATCCGTTGTCTGCGCATGTCACATCTCCAATATAAATCCCCGGTCCCAGCCGGCAAGGTCTTTATAGAACTCCAGTGATTTTAGCGCAAAACCGCTGACATAGGCTTCAACCTTCTCTTTTTGATCATAGCCCATCTCGCAGATAAAACAGGGAATATGGCGCGCACGCTGAATATCCAGCAGTTCGCGTATGATCTCATCGCCGATACTGCCGCCGTAAAGCGCCAGTTCGGGCTCATAATCGAGGTTGCGCTCCAGCGGCGCATCGTCCGCGATATACGGAGGGTTTGAGACCAGCAGGTCGATCTTCTCGCTGACAGGGTCCAAAAGGCTTCCCTGACGCAGTTGTATACGTGCACTCAATCCGAAGGCTTCGATGTTCTTCCGTGCCACCTTCAGCGCATCCGCACTGATATCGACGGCGATGATCTTCGCCTTGGGAAGATGCTGTGCAAGTACCGTCGATATGATGCCGCTTCCCACACCTACTTCGGCGATCGTGATCTCGGCGTCGCCGGCAAAGCGTTTGAGCACCTCATCGATTAGCAGTTCCGTCTCCGGTCTGGGGATAAGCGCGCCCGGCTCAATATGAAAAGTCTGCGAATAGAAACTGACACGCTGTGTGATATACTCCAGCGGCTCATGTTCGGCACGTCGTTTGACCCATGCCTCAAGCGCCTCGGGGTTCTCGACTGCGGTGTCCTGATGGGTGATCAGCCAGAGCTGATCTTTATCCAGATGCGCCATGATCAGCAGCTCAGCCTCTCTGCGCGGACGTTCAACCGTATCTTTGAGCGCCTCGCTGATTTTGGTGAGCCACTCGGCGACACTCAGCGCATTCATCTGTGCGCCATCGCCTCGTGGTCGATATCTTCGCCCAGCTCCTTGAGACGTTCAAGTACCGGCGGGTGGGTGTAATGGAAAAAGATGAAGAGCGGATGCGAAAGCGGAAAACTTTTGTTCTCCGTGATCAGCTTTTTAAGCGCAGATATGAGATGTTCGCTGCCGCCGAGCTCTGCACCCTTACGGTCAGCCTCAAACTCGTTATGACGGCTTACAAGCCCCATAAGCGGCATCATGACAAACCCGATCACCGGCATGAACAGCATAAAGAGTATCATCACCACGGCAGGGCTCTCGCCGATGCCGAGCTCCAAAAAGAGCGATTCGGGAAGATTGCCGAAAAGTGCGAACATGATAAAGAGCATCCCGCCCATCAATGCGATGTTTTTATAAAGATCGCCGTGGGCGAAGTGTCCCAGTTCATGGCCAAGTACCGCCAGCAGCTCTTTATGCGAAAGCTTCTCCAGCAATGTATCGAAGAGTACCACGCGCTTGGACTTTCCAAGACCGCCGAAATAGGCGTTAAGACGGGCATCGCGTTTACTCGCATCGCTCACATAGACACCGCTGCTCTCAAATCCGGTCTGCTCCATCAAACGTGCGATCTCGTCATTGAGCGCTTCATCTTCAAGCGGTGTCACCTTGTCAAAAAAGAGTGCTCGGAACGTCGGAAACAGCATATTGATCACCACGATCACACAGAAGATAAAGAGGAAACTCCAAAGCCACCACAGTTCAAAACTGCTCATGATCGCATAGACACCCCAGACGACAAGACCGGCGAAGATGACCGTCAGCAGTGTCCCGATAAGCGTATCTTTGACAAAGAGCCCGAACGTCGAGCGGTTGAACCCGAACTTCTCATCCAGAATGAACTTTTCATACCAGCTGATGGGCAATGAGACGAGACCGTTGATCAGTACAAAGCCCAGCACGACGAAAACAGCCTGCAGCGCTGCATCATCCGCCATGTTCAGCTGCTCAAGCCATGCGATACCCCCGCCGATCCAGGCGATAAACAGCGCATACTCGATCAGTGTCGAGACCAGTGAAAGCTTCTGCTTGGCAACGCTGTAACTCCCCGCTTTGAAAAATGCCTCGTCATCCATCAGGACAGGCGACTTGCGCTTGCGCTCGTTGATATAGCCGATCTGCATGACACCCACATAAAGGTTGATTAATATATAAAACGTATAGATTCCTATTGCACTCAGTAACATTTTCGTACCTGTAATAAATTTCGCGTATTGTATCATGTTATCAAAACTGCAAAGCAAACGCCGTATTTGCCGATACTGTTGCTTTTCAACCGTTTCATGCTAAAATAAATTACTGTAGAAATTATTAGCGTCAAGAGGACTTCCATGGCCGACACATCTGTACTTACCCGATTTTTGAAAACGACGAGACCGCTGCTATTTGTACTGGTGCTCCTGTATGCAGCTTCATCTGCTGTATACGCCGCAAAATACCCTAAAATGTTTCCCGAACTTTCGACTCCGCTGTATGAAGCGCACGATTACCTGAAGAACATCGCTCCTGTACCCGGTCTCGAAGCCGAACATGAGGAGTTTATTGCAGGGGTGGAGCATGCCATCGCAACCGCAGAAGCGCTCAAACTGCAGAGTGAACCTGCCAAAGAGGACGTCAAAGCCTACCTTAAAGAGTTACGCTCCCTGCAGAAGGTTCACAGCAAACTCATTGCCAAAATACGCCGAAGCCTGCTCACGTCGGTCAGCGAAGACGACTATGAGACCTTCTTGCTCATCGCCGAAAAACGTATCGGCATCATCTTCGAGCAGCCCGGTATCCTTAAGCGCAGTGTGGAGTACTACCGCAGCAAACGCAACAGCAAGCGCAGCAGCTACCTCGACGAGCTTACGCGTCAGCATGTCGAAGAGAGTATGCGCTATCAGCAGTACGTCAACACAAAAGACGAGGAGGCGAAACCCTTTGTCCTGATCAAACCGCTGACGCTTGAAGAGGGGATCAAACGCCATACGGGCACTCAAAATCCGACCAGAAGCAAAACCTACGGCACGCTTGCGAAAGAAGCGCAGGCTGCCGACGTCAATCTTTCATCGGCACTGAATGACTACGCGGCATCAGGGTATAACGGCAAAAAGCTCTTCACGCTCTTTTACACATCAGCGTACGCATCCAAATGCAAACGCGAATACCTGCTTGCGCGCACATTTCGCGAAAAGATGATTTACGATGACGAGGGCCAGATGCAGGATAAAAAGATCAGCTACCGTGTAGAAGCTTTCCGCATAGACGCCTACAATGACCTCATGGGAGCACAGCGCCACCGTTACGTGGAGACGCTTGAACCGCATGCGAAAATCGTCGTTAACGACGAGATCGAGATCGGCTGTGCCCAGCTTCCGGGCAGACTCAGCGGACTGAACTGGCCGGCTAAAGACAAAGGCAACCATATCGTGCTCAGTGATTTCAGCGAGAGCAGCGCACATTATGACCAGACTGTTTTCGAGCTTTCAAAGACGTATGACGTAGGCTATACGCTCGACAACCAGGGCAATTACAATATCGAGTGGCCCCCTGTCCTGAAATAACCCTGCAAGGTGCCTGCGTCCATCCATTAGATTTGTAATGCTATAATGCCTCCATGCAAAACGACTTTACCCCTATGATTGAACCGACACCCAAGCTCAAATCGCTCCGCTGCAAAGCAGCAGCCATGGCTATCACGCTT
>JBFEWT010000086.1:0-9451 GCA_041546225.1 Sulfurimonadaceae bacterium | reverse complement strand
GATGAAGTCCACGCCCGCGTCCTCGATGCGCTTTGCGATCTCTACGTGGTTCTTCTCATTGACGCCCAGACGTATCTTGGCCGTCGTGGTCGACTTGTTGGAGGTCTCTTTGATGGCTTTGAGGATGGCCGCAAGGCGCGGCAGGTCATCGAGCAGCGCAGAGCCCGAACCGTGACCGAACACCTTGGGAACGGGGCAGCCGCAGTTCAGGTCGATGATGTCGATGCCCTCTTGCTCGTTGAGCACCTCTACCGCGCGTCTGGCCATGTCGGGGTCGTTTGCCGCGATCTGCACCGAGTAAGGGTCCTCGGAGGAGGATTTCTCAAGCATCTTGAGGGTCTTGTGCGAGCCGTGCGCGAGCGCGTTGGAGCTTATCATCTCGCTTACCGTCAGATCGGCACCGAACTTTTTGACGACGCTGCGAAACGGAAGGTCGGTAAAACCCGCCAGCGGTGCAAGGACATAAAGCGGTCTGTCGAACGAGAGTTTATCTGTCATGGTCTGCCTGTTGAAAACTTTTTGTGGAATTTTAGCAAATAAGAGGAGAAAGCTTGCTGATGCAGGAAAACTAACAGCCGCATGCGCGGCGTAGCGTTATTGTACGAACAGGCTGATGTTATACGGCTTGTTGCACTCTTTAAGCGCGCGGTACGCTTTGAAGTAGACGAACTCGTTAGGCTGCGAGTTCTCGAGTATCTCGTCCGCAGGCGCGATCATCTCGAGGTCAAACAGCGTGTAGAGGTAACCGCCCATCGCCTCTTCGTTGTGGTCTGAGAGCACTTCGAAGAGCTTCATGCGCTGGTCTGGCAGCATGCTCGCAAGGATGGACGCCGCTTTGATGAAGCCCTGCTCGTCCAGCTCAACCGACTCGATGAAGTCGATGAGGGTCTCGTTGGCGACTTCGAGCGTGTTCTCGTCCGCATTGACGCGGCCAAGGACACTGAAGAGCGTCTCCTGGTCCATAAAGTTCTTGTACTTCTCTATGGCATAGAGCGGCGCGGTCTCGACGAACATCGCGTAGGCTTTGGCGATGACGGCATTGCCGTGGCGGTCCTGACGCGTCAGGACGTCTTCGGGGTTGAGCTCGGCGTTTGCTAGGCGGTTCAGGTCGTTTTGGACCGTCAGCGGGTTCTCTTTGTCGAGGCCCAGTTTTTTCAGGTCGACCGGCGTACCCTCTTTGATCTTCGCAAGCAGGTCAAGTACCGCGTCGACCTTCTCGTTGCCCACGGAGACGAGCGAATCCGACGGGATGACCGTACTCTGGTCTATCAGTTTGCCCAGCATCGCATAGCGCTGCGTCTTGTACTGATGGACACGGTTCTCTTTTGCAAGGAAGGCGTCTCTAAGCGAGTCGGAAAGCTTGTCAAAGTCTTTTTGATACTTGCGAAGCTTGAAACTGCCTATAAACGAATAATATGCCATGTGCGCTACACTGGCCAGATAGAGGAACAGCACCGGCAGAACGATCCAGAATGCTACCGGCAGCGACGGAAAGTGCAGACCGAAAACATCAAGGCTTACCGCCTGCTGCGTTACGAACGCATAAACGTACCATCCTACCAATACCATAAAGAGTGCCGCAGCAATCGTATAGCGCTTTATATACATATCTGATCCTTAACTATGATTCTTTTCAGCGATCTCCCGACAGTCGATGCAAAACTTTGCATGAGGCTTTACCTTCAGTCGGTGTACACCAATATCTTCTTCGCACATCTCGCAGATGCCGTACTGACCGTTCTTGATCTTGCTGATAGCCAGTTCGATCTCCGTCAGTTCCAGTCCCTGCTGATTGCCGATTGCATTTTCAACCATATTATCATTGCTGACAGACGCATAATCGCCCTCATCATTCAACTCAAGGCCGCGCAATTGATCCATCTCGGCTTCAACGCCCATAATGTTCTTCTGGATCTGCTCTTTACGCGATAACAATATCTCTTCAAAATAATGCAATTCGTTCTCTCTCACCGAGTCTCCTTATTTATGATAGGGGTGATTGTTCAAAATAGTAAATCCGCGATAGACCTGTTCCAGTAAAACCGCCTTGGCGATCTTATGGCTCATGGTCAGTTTTCCCAGACTTATTACCTGATCGCACTGGTCCAAAAAACCCTTTTCGAACCCGTACGCACCGCCTATGTAAAATTGCACCGCCATTCTATCACTTATAAGCTTACTTAATTCAAAACTATCGATTATTTTTCCATCAGGATGTAACGAAATGGAATATCCGCGATTAAGATAGGGCGTCAAAACCTGCGTATAGGCGGCCTGTGAAGCTTCGGGACTTATTGTGTGTGCTTTCGATACATCTTTGGGAAAAAGCTCGATATCTTCCACTTTTGCAAAGCGCGAGATCATTTTAGTGAGCTCTTTATAGAGCGGGTCGTAGGTCGAACGCTCTTTTTTGGCGATGGAGATGATCTCAACTTTCATAGAGCGCCGATCCCATCACGTGGTAGGTGACATGCTCGAAACGGTCATCAAAACACACGCCCCCTATGGCGGCGACGGGGTGTTTCGAGGCTGCGGCCAGCGCGTCGAGCCTGTCGCCGAGGATATGCTCGACATCTTTCGTCGCCGTCGCACGGTAGGCGCCCAGACCTATATAGTTCAGATCAAGCGTGTTCGCGACCGCGATCTCTTCGCTGTTGTGTGTCGAGAGTCCCAGGAGTTTGTCGCTGCCTATGACGCTGCGCAGCGCCCTAACGGCGCGCGCGGGGTCGCTGTCTATCGCGTACAGGTCTTCCTGACCTATGTGTACGCCGTCGCAAAAAGGGGTGAGTTCGAACTTGTCGTTGACGATAAGAAAACCGTCCCAGAGGCTGCGCAGGGTGATAAGCTGGTTTTTGATGAAGGCGATGTCGGCGGATTTGTTGCGGTACTGGATGACTTCGGCACCGTGTTTGCGGCAGAGGCCGACGAACGTTTCGAGCGTCGTGGCTTTACTGTCGAGGGTACTCTGGTCGCACAGGGCATAGAGACGCATCAGACTCCCTTGCCCGCGTTGTAAGAAAGATTCCGCGATGACACTGCGGAGGTTTGAAGAAAGATCATATTGCCGTTGGGCACAATGGACTCGCTGTTACTTGTTCAGAAACATCTTAAGCAGATCGCTCAGCGTCTCTTTCATCTCGTCACGGTTGACGACCATGTCGATAGAGCCTTTCTCAAGCAGGAACTCCGCACGCTGGAAACCGTCGGGGAGGTCTGCACCGATGGTCTGCTGGATAACACGCTGTCCCGCGAAGCCGATAAGCGCGCCCGGCTCGGCGATGATGATGTCGCCCAGCGTAGCGAACGACGCACTTACACCGCCCATGGTAGGGTCTGTAAGCAGTGAGATGTACGGGAGTTTCTCCTCAGAGAGTCTCGCCAGTGCCGCAGAGGTCTTGCTCATCTGCAGCAGCGAGAAGGTACTCTCCTGCATACGGGCACCGCCGCTCGCGCTGACGATGATGAGGCCGTGGCGCTTCTCGATGGCACGGTTGACCGCACGGACGATCTTCTCGCCCTCTACAGAACCGAGCGAACCGCCCATGAATGCGAAGTCGAAGACGACGATCTGCGTCGGGATACCGTTAATGGTACACTCGCCGCTTACCGCGGAAGAGGTACGCCCTGTCTTCTCTTCGCCCTCTTCTACACGTTTCTTGTAGCTTTTCTTGTCAACGAAATCAAGCGGGTCAACCGGGCGCATCTTAGCGTCGTACTCGACAAACGAGCCTTTGTCAGCCAGCAGTGCGATACGTTCGTCAACACCGATACGAATGTGGTAACCGCACTTCGGACAGACATAGTTCTGCTTCTCGATCTCTTTGTAGTACATCAAAGACTGGCAAGACTTGCATTTGACCCAGTGTGACGGTGCTTCGCTCTTGGTAGGTTGCTTATTGGCATCGGAGCTGCTGCTAAAAAATTTATCTAAAAGACTCATTTAGACTCCCTTGAAACATTAAAGATTGTACAGATTTCATTGAAGACAGACGCCTCTTTCGAGACGATCAGGACCGACTCATCCGTGTAGACGTAAAGGTCGTCACACAGGTAGAGGCCCGCTTCAAGATCATATGGTCGCATTGTACCTAAAAATACCACATATTTAACATAATATGCATAGGCCAGCGAGAGCGCGACCGCTCCCGGCGCACGGAACTTCAGCCCCGCTTTTTTGAGTATGGCGACATGTTCGGGGTGAAAAAAAGCCTTCTCGAAAAGACCGATAGCGGCATGGGGATTGGGTTTGAGCGGTTCGCGGATAGCGTCATTGAAAAGGGAGGTCTTGTAGTGAATGTCGCCGAAACGGACAAACGCATCGCCGTTGGCAAAGTTGCAGACCAGCGCGGCGACTGTCCTGCCCTGCTGCTGCAGGGCGATAGAGGCGCCGTAGTAGGGGAAATCGCTTTTGAGGTTGTCGCTGCCGTCGACCGGGTCGAGGATGATCAGGTCATCCCCCTCGCCGACCATACCGCACTCTTCGGAGAGGATCCTCCCGAATGCGCCGAGGTGGCGGATGAAGAGCTTCTCCGCCATCAGGTCGAAACCGCTGCTCAGGTCGCCCCCGGCACCCGCTTCATGGAGTTCGTAAGCGGACTCGGCCGTATTGGTACGGATGAGTGCTTCGACCTCCTTGCAGGCGCTCAGCGCGGCAGCGATAAAGCTCTGCATTACCCCAGTAGCGACTTGACGATACTGCGGGCAGCTTCACGCCCGTCATATGCCGCCGTTACGACCAGGTCGGCACCGCGGTAGCAGTCGCCGCCCGCGTAGACGCCCGATGTCGTCGTCTCGTGCTTGTCGTTGACGATCACGCCGCCCCAGCTGTTGGTCTCGATACCGTTTGCAGCAAGGAAATCCGGCGTCTCCGGATCAAAACCGAGTGCCATGATGACCACGTCTGCCTGCACGTTGAACTCGCTTCCTGCGACCTCTTCCATGCGCTGGCGGCCGCTCTCGTCTTTGGCACCGAGTACGGTCTTGACCATCTTCGCGGAGATGACCTGACCCTTGTCGTTAAGCACGATCTCTTTCGGTGAAGAGAAGAAAGAGAACTCAACGCCCTCTTCCATCGCGTTTTTATACTCTTTTTGCGAGCCCGGCATGTTGTGCGCGTCACGGCGGTAGAGGCAGGTGACGTTCTTCGCGCCTTCGCGCTTGGCCGTACGGACACAGTCCATCGCGGTATCACCGCCGCCGATGACAGCGACATTGAGGTCTTTGAAATCAAAGGCCTTGTCGTAGCTCAGGCCGAAGTTCTTGCGCTGGATAGCCGTAAGGTACTCCATCGCATGGTAGACGCGCTCCGCGTTTTCGCCGGCAAGACGCGCGCCCTTGGCACGGGTGGCACCGATACCGATGAAAATCGCATCGTGGTTATCCGCGATCTCGTCAAAGCTGATGTCTTTACCCACTTCGCAGTTGGTGATGAGCTCGAGTCCCGCTTCTTTAAGCAGGTTGACACGGCGCTCGACGATCTTCTTGTCAAGCTTGAAGTTCGGGATACCGTACGTCAGAAGTCCGCCTGCACGGTCGGCACGTTCATACATCGTAACACCCACACCCGAACGCAGCAGGTACGTAGCGACGGAGAGTCCCGCAGGACCCGAACCGATGACCGCGACTTTTTTGTCGGTCTTTACACCCGGGAACTCCGGCTTGAGGCCTTGCTTGAAGCCCTCTTCGTTGATGAAGGTCTCGATGGAACCGATGGTGATCGCACCGTGGCCGTCGTTAAGGGTACAGTCACCCTCGCACAGACGGTCATGCGGACAGACGCGCCCCATGACTTCGGGGAACGGCGAAGGCTCGTTGGAGAGCTTGAACGCGAACTCCAGGTCTTTTTCCGCTACCGCTTTAAGCCACTGCGGGATGTAGTTGTGCAGCGGACATTTGTTTAGACAGAACGGGTCCCCGCACTGGATACAGCGGTCACTCTGCGAACGCGCATCGTGCTTGCCGAACAGGTCATAAATCTCGTCAAAATCTTTCGTACGTTCAACGACCAGGCGCTTGGAAGGGTCAATACGCCCTGTTGTAAGGAATTCTCTCATATTAGTCACCTTTCTCCTGGTTTAGTGGCAGTTTCTTCAAGTTTTTAGGGCGTACAAGCCAGAAGTTTCTGATCTCGACACGGAACGTATCAAGAATATGCTGTGCCTTCTCGCTGCCGGTCTCTGCGACATAGTCTTTCAGAAGACGCTTCAGGTAGTGGCGTGCTTCGTCGCCGTCGTCTGTATCGATGCGGATCGCTTCGACCAGTTCGCCGTTGATGTTCTCTACAAAGTCGTGGTCTTCGTCATAGACGAACGCGATACCGCCGGTCATACCCGCACCGAAGTTGATACCCGTCTTGCCGAGGATGACGACGATACCGCCGGTCATATACTCACAGGCGTTATCGCCCGTTCCCTCGACGATGGCAAGTGCACCCGAGTTACGGACACCAAAACGCTCACCGACAGAACCGGAGACGAAGAGCGTACCGCCCGTCGCACCGTAAAGACAGGTGTTACCGCCCGCACTGAACTCCTCGCCCTGGTTTTTCGAGTTGATGATGATCGTACCGCCGTGCATACCCTTACCGATATAGTCGTTGGCCACACCGTCAAGACGGATGTTCACACCTTTAATAAGGAAAGCACCCAGCGCCTGACCCGCGATACCCGTAAGACGGATGTCGATGGTGTTGTCCGCAAGGCCTACATCGCCGTAGTAGTGTGCGATCTCGCCGCTGATGCGCGCACCGAAACTGCGGTTCAGGTTGGTGATCTCGCGCTTGACGCGTATCGGTGATTCCGGATGCTTGATAGCCGGCAGTACTTCCGCCAGCAGCTCCTGCTCGAACTCGTTGGCATCGAACGGTGCATTGAACGGCTCCTGGACCGTGTTGACACCCTCTTCGCGGTGAAGTACGTTGCTGAAGTCGAACTTCTGCGCGAACTCGTCATCGACGACTTTCAGCAGGTCGCTGCGGCCGACCATCTCTTCCATCGTCTTATAGCCCATCTGCGCCATGATGGCACGTACGTCTTCAGCCAGAAGCGTGAAGTAGTTGATGATCTGATCGACCGAACCTTTGAAGTATTCGCTGCGGAGTTTTTCATCCTGTGTCGCGATACCGACCGAACAGCGGTTGACGTGACAGATACGCAGAAGTTTACAGCCGATGATGCTCAATACACCCGTACCGAACGCATAGCTCTCTGCACCCAGAAGGGCAGCTTTGACGACGTCGTTACCCGTCTTAAGTCCGCCGTCTGTCTGAAGGTGGACAAGACCGCGCAGGTTGTTCGCCTTGAGTGCGTTGTGCGCTTCGGCAAGACCGAGTTCCCACGGGTTACCCGCGAACTTGATGGAGGTGAGCGGTGCTGCACCCGTACCGCCGTCGCCGCCGGAGATGATGATCTTGTCGGCATACGCTTTGGCGACACCGGCTGCAATTGTACCGACACCCGCTGTAGATACCAGCTTGACGGCTACCGTAGCCTTCGGGTTGACCTGTTTCATATCGAAGATGAGCTGTGCAAGGTCCTCGATAGAGTAGATATCGTGGTGCGGCGGAGGCGAGATGAGCGTTACGCCCGGCACCGTATGGCGCAGGCGTCCGATCAGGCTGGTGACCTTGTGACCCGGAAGCTGGCCGCCCTCACCCGGTTTTGCACCCTGTGCGACTTTAATCTGGATCTCTTCGGCACTGCGCAGGTAGGCAGGTGTGACACCGAAACGTCCCGATGCGACCTGTTTGATCTTCGAGTTTTTCAGCGTATCGAAACGTGCAGCGTCTTCGCCGCCCTCGCCCGAGTTCGACTGTGCGCCAAGCGTGTTCATCGCCACAGCGATACATTCGTGTGCTTCAGGGGAGATGGAACCGAGACTCATCGCCGCCGATGCGAAACGCTTGAAGATCTCCTCTTTCGGCTCGACTTCGCTGATATCGATCGGTTTGCGGTCGGATGAGAACTCGAAGAAGTCACGGATGAACTTCAGGCCGCGGCCGTTTACGAGGTTTTTGAGCGTTTCGAAATCTTTCTTATTGCCCGTCTTGACAGCCGCATGGATGGCATGGATGACATCCGGACCGAAGTCGTGGTGCTCCTGACCGTGGTAGAACTTGTAGAATCCGCCGATGTTGAGCGGGAAGATGCGGTTGAAACCGCTCTCTTCGAACGCCTCTTTGTGCGCTTTTTTCAGGCGCGCATCGATATCGTCATAGCCCAGACCGCTGATAAGCGCATGCGAACCTTCGAAACACTCTTCGATGATCTCTTTGGAGAGACCGATGATGTCGAACAGCCCGGAGTTGCGGTATGACGCGATCGTGGAGATACCCATCTTGGACATGATCTTCAAAAGACCGCCGTTAAGCGCCTGATGTGCGGACTTGAGTGCTTCGTGGCACGCCATGTCGAGTGCTTTGGAAGCCTCTAGGCGTGCAGCGACCGTCGTAAAGAGCAGGTTCGGGAACACGGCACTCGCACCGTAACCGATGAGTGTCGCAGCGCCATGGGAGTCGACCACTTCGCCTGTAGAGGCGACGATGGAGACAAGGTGGCGTACACCCGCTTTAAGCAGTGCGTGGTTGACACGTCCGACCGCCATAAGCATCGGCATTGCGATCTTCTCTTTGCCAAACTCGGCATCGTCAAGGATGACGATACGCACGCCGTCGTTCTTGACAGCATTGACCACCTCGTCTGCCAGCGCGTCAAGCGCCGTCTTCAGGTCGCTCTTGCAGCTGTACGCCGTAGAGAACGTACCGTTTTGATAGAACTCCTGGTAGCGCGGAGACTTCTTCTCGCCGAAAGACTTGAGCACGGCAAGCTTCTCGCGGGTGATGATCGGCGAGATCGCCTTGAGGCGGTGCGCGTGTGAAGGGAGCTCGTCAAGGATGTTGTGTGTCTCACCGAAACCGGTGTTAAGGCTCATAACGACCTTTTCGCGGATCGGGTCGATCGGCGGGTTGGTCACCTGTGCGAACTTCTGCTTGAAGAAGTCGCTGAAGTTGCGCTGTTTGTCGCTGAATGCGGCAAGCGGCGTATCGTCACCCATAGAGCCGACCGCTTCCTTGCCGTCGCGCATCATCGGTTCTACGACCTGCTCCACGACCTCTTGCGTGATGTTGAAGAAACGCTGGCGCTTGGTCAGGATGGTCTCATCGACGTCGCACTGGTTGACATACTGCTCATCCACATGCTCCTGAAGGTAGACCATATGTTCGTTCAGCCACTTCATATACGGGTTAGAGGCTTTGAGGTAGTCGTTGATGTCGCTGTTTTTAAGTACTTTTCCGAACTTCAGGTCAAGTCCGAGCATCTCGCCCGACTGCAGGCGTCCGCGCTCTCTGATCTGATCTTCAGGGATATCGACAACACCGTACTCGCTCGCGATAAGGAGCGTATCGTCATGGGTGATGATGTATTTCGACGGGCGCAGGCCGTTACGGTCAAGG
>JBFEWT010000077.1:0-10291 GCA_041546225.1 Sulfurimonadaceae bacterium | reverse complement strand
GTTCTGGAAAGACTTGCCTCGGTCGGCAAAAAGATCCTTGCAACGGGTAACGGCCGCTGCAATATGACCAATGCCGACCTGGATGCACGCCATTTCCACAGCGGCGATCGCACTTTTTTCCAGCCGGCACTCGAAGCATTCGATTTTGAAAAGACCATCGCATTTTTTCATGAGATCGGTGTCGAGACACTGCAGCTCAAGGGAAATAAAGTATACCCGCTCAGTCTGCAGGCATCGAGTGTCGTCGACCTGCTGCGCGACGAAGCGCAGAATCTGGGCGTCAGCATCCATATCAATTCCAACGTGACGGCAGTGACACAGCATAACAACGGCTTTAGCATTGAGGTGGAAGACGCTCCTTCACTGGAAGCCGAGCGTGTACTTATCGCTACGGGCGGCAAAGCGGCGGCACACCTGGGAAGCGACGGTGCGGGGTATCTGTTCGCCAAAGCGTTCGGCCATACGATCACCCCTCTTTTTCCTACACTCATTCAGCTGCGCAGCGACGCGAAGTACCTTAAAAAGATCGGCGGGGTGAAGTTCGAAGGCAGACTCACGCTGCTGATCGACGGTGAAGCGGTGCAAAGTGAAGAGGGTGACATCCTCTTTACCGATTACGGGGTCTCGGGCAATACGGTCATCGATATCAGCAGAAATGCGGCCAAGGCGCTTGAAGAGAAGCGTGACGTAAAAGTGCGTCTCAACCTTTTGAACATGTTTGAGCGCAAGGAGCTTGATGCGATGATGTTGCGCCGCTTCGAGAACCGTCCCAAGAAGAGCCTGACCTTCTCGCTGGTCGGTCTGGTGAACAAAAAACTTGCCCCCGTCATCGTCGACGAGGTGATCGGCGAAGACAAGTTTGCCGCGCAGACGAGTAAAAAAGAGCGTTTGCGGCTGGTCGATTTCATGCAGAACTGGGAACTGAACATTACGGGGACACAGGAGTTCAAACGCGCCGAAGCGACTGCCGGCGGTGTACGGGTGGATGAGGTGGATGCAGGAACGATGGCGTCAAAAAAAGTGCCGGGGCTCTACTTCGCGGGCGAAATACTCGACGTGGACGGCGACTGCGGCGGCTATAACCTGCAGTGGGCGTGGTCGAGCGGTTACCTTGCCGGTATACAGATGACAAAAGATCAAGGGAGCTATAGAGGATGAATTGCAAGATCGGAAGCGAGATGCGTCTGTGGTTTGTAGGGCCGATTCTGTTTATCTGGGGCGGGATCTATTTTACGGGTTTCGATCTGGTTCACTGGCTGCTTTATATCCCTGCAACTTTGGTTGTGTTTGCATTTGTCAGCGGTCGCTGCCCGGGGATGCTTCTGATACAGTATGTCATGAAATACCGGGGTGAAAAAAGTTAGATAGCGGGTGTAAAACGGCGGTTGTTGGCCGTTTTACTGCTTTTTAGGACAATCCGGGTTTGGTCCCGTCCCGTCGCGTTTCGGTCCGGTGCCGTCGCATGCACGTTTTGTATCGCACGCTTTCTTGTCGGCACACGCTTTTTTCCGCTGGCTGTTATAGAAGAGGTCTGCCGCCATCAGCTGGTGGAGGCGTACTTTCTGCTCTTCATTAAGTACTTTAAAGACGCTCTCGAAGAGTGCAGCCTGCGCGTTGACCTTTTTGGTCATGTAGTGTTCATTGACAAAGCGTTCACGGTCGAATGTTCCCTCTTTAAAGGCATCGGTATTGAGTGAACGGTCCAGTGAACGCATGTTCATACGGTAGCTCTGAACGGCGAGTGAGATCTCCGGCTGATCACGGAGTTCCATGATCTCCAATGCGTAAAAGAGCGGGCGCAGGCTCTTCTTATGGTGTCCTTTTTTGCTGTCACACCCTTGTTTCTGCATATTGCAGCCCTCTTTTTGACTCTTGCAGCCGCATGACTGACAGGCCAACAGGGTGGCAGAGAGCGCCAGCATAACAATAAATATTTTTTTCATTACAGATCCTTTGTCGATAGTGTTGATGGTGACATAGTAGTCCGTGGGAGCTCAAAATAGCTTGAAGCTTTTATGTTATCCCCATTTTTTCATGGTGTGTGTTCGTATCGCGATTAACATCTATATTTTAATTGAATCTTAAATAAGATACAATAGTTGTGATAAAAAGATAAAGGATGTTAATGAAGAGCCTCACATTTTTATTGACGCTAGCCGTTATGCTTTTTTTTACAGCATGCAGCGGCTCAGGCAGCAGTGCTATAGTCCAGGTTGAGCCTGTTGTCGCGCCATTCAGCGGCAGTGTTGACGAGAACAGTGCAGTGGGGACAGCTGTCGGTCAGCTGAGTGTTGATGACGGCGGAAGCGCAGTCACGGGTATTGTACTGAGCGGAGTTGATGCCGCTGATTTCAGTGTGGAGAGCAACGGTACCATTCTTGTCGCTGGTGCGCTTGATTTTGAGACCACGCCTTTGTATGAGCTCAGTGTAGTAGCGACTAACGCTGTTGGCGACAGTCTTGCGGCTGATGTGAACATCAGTGTCAATAACCTTGCCGAAGCCGTCGTGCCTGAACTTGCCGCAGTCAGTACCAATGTGGATGAGAACAGTGCAGTCGGTACGTTAGTCGCGCAATTGGCAGTGGATGACGGCGGCAGTGTCGTAAGTGCCATCACGCTCAGCGGCAACGGCGAAGGCAACTTTACGGCAGAGACGAACGGCACTATTACCGTAGCGGCAGGGGCAAGCCTTGACTATGAGCTACAGAGCGTTTACCTGCTTCAGGCAGTCGCTACCAACGGCGCAGGCGACAGTACCCCGGTCGATGTCAATGTCTCAGTGAACAACCTTTACGATGTAATATTGACAACGGGACAGACGAGCAGCTATGCGGGTTTTGATGACGGTGATTACCGGATGGGGTATGAGCGCAATTACACCCGCGATGATATCAATGAGACCGTGACGGATAACACGAGCGGGCTGATGTGGCAGGATAATGCGATTGTCGCAACCGGTCTGTATGATTGGCCTGGTGCACAAACGGCGTGCGAGAACCTCGACCTGGACGGTTATACGGACTGGCGAGTGCCGACGTTTGAAGAGCTGTTGAGCATTCCCGATATGCAGGAGACGTTTCCGGCCATGAATGCCGTATTTCAGCATGTCAGCTTCGGCCTTAATGAATATTACTGGTCATCGACTACGTATGAGAGCAGTCCGGGCAGTGCATGGGCTGTCATTTTTGATTATGGATCAGGCAGTGCGGTAAGCAAAGGAAACAGCAACCATGTCCGATGCGTAAGGTAGTGATACGTGAAAAAGGCAATACAATGAAAAATACTCTTTTCTTTCTGCTGCTGAGCAGTACACTGCTTTTAGCAGAGTTTACCCGCGATGATGTCAACAGTACTGTCACCGATAACAGGTCAGGACTGCAATGGCAGGATGATCTGGAAGTTTTGACGTTTACGACGTGGCAGGGGGCGATAGATCGCTGTGAAGCGCTTACCCTGGACGGCGCCGGGGACTGGCGTCTGCCAAATAAGAACGAACTTTACTCTATTGTAGACAGAAGTGTTTTCGGTCCTGCTATCAACCCTGTCTTTCATAATACCGCTTCGAGTATCTACTGGTCGTCGACGACTTATCGGTTTGATCCGGCTGATGCCTGGCAGATCGGATTTACCAATGGCCTTGATGTGAATGCGATTAAGTCAGGCAATGGCTATGTCCGTTGTGTCAGAGGCGGGCAGTAATCATACAGTCGTATCGCATTCGCGCATCACATTAAACCACTCGAAGTCAAAATGTTTTTCGATGTAGCTGCGGTGGTGCGGCAGGGTGCAGCCTGAACAGTCATGATGCAAGGCATTGGCATGTTCTACGGTGTTGCCCTCTTTGGCGTCAATGCTGCAGGAGCTGTAGCGGCTCTTTCCTTCATAATCGGGCTTGGGATCGTCATTAAAGCGGAAATGCGGGCAGGCGCAGAGGTAGCAGTTAAGCTTTTCCATGTCGTGGCACTTCTTCTTTTGTGCATAGAGCGTACAGAACTCCGGCTCGCGTTTAACCATGTTTTCAAAATCGAAATACTCTATGATCTCTTTTGCAGAGAGTCCCTGCGCCGTCAGTCCGGAGACGATATGGCGGTGTTTTTCGCCATGGGCCTGAAACCACGACGCATAGCTCATACCAGGTGCTCGGGATACATCGCTTCGATGGCTTGCTGATGGGCATCGCAGACGCCGCGTTCGGTTATGAGCCCGGTGATGAGGCGGTGCGGTGTGACGTCGAAACCGATGTTGAGCGCATTGCTCCCTTGGGGTACGATGAGTACGCTTTGTACCTCCCCGTTGCCGTCGAGTCCCTGCATATATTTCACTTCATCTTCGCTGCGCTCTTCGATGGGGATCTCTTTGACGCCGTCGATGATCCCGAAGTCGAAAGTCGATGAGGGAAGCGCCACGTAAAAAGGGATGTTGTTGTCAAAAGCGGCGAGGGCTTTGAGGTAGGTACCGATCTTGTTGGCCACGTCGCCGCTGCGGCTGACGCGGTCGGCCCCGGTGATGACCATGTCGACCTCTCCGTGCTGCATGAGGTGGCCGCCGGTGTTGTCGGCGATGACGGTGTGTCTGACACCTGCTTGCGAAAGCTCCCATGCCGTGAGATTTGCACCCTGGTTGCGCGGACGTGTCTCGTCGACCCAGACATGTACATCGATACCGCGGCGCTGTGCTTCGTAGATGGGGGCAAGCGCCGTGCCCATGTCGAGCACCGCGAGCCAGCCGGCGTTGCAGTGGGTGAGGATGTTGATGCTCTTCTTCTCATGTTTGATGCAGAGTTCTTCGATGATATCCGCGCCGTAGATGGCGATCTGCTCACTTTTGTGCGCTTCTTCATCGCTGATGGCGATCGCTTCGCTTCTGGCGGCTTCGACAAGGTCGCCACTGCACTGCTCAAGCGCTTTGCTCATCCGGTCGACGGCCCACATCAGGTTGACTGCCGTCGGACGGGAGTCGCGGATCGCTTTGACTCTGGCACGGAAGGCGTCATCGATTTTTTTTGTTTCACGCATGGCAAGGTAGACGCCAAAAGCCCCTACACAGCCGATGACACCGGCCCCGCGAACGATCATATCGCTGATAGCCCGTACGGCGTCGTCGCTGTTTTGCAAGAGGGCCACCTCTTCGCGGTGGGGAAGTTTGGTCTGGTCGATCACTTCGAGGTCGCCCTGGTTGTTCAGCCATAACGGCCGGTAGGTCCCGTTCATCGTCCGCTCCTTATCATGCTGATGACATCATCGACGCTCTCGATGGTTTCGTAGTTTTTCACAAACGCCTTGGCGATGGAGAGCGAACGCATCTCGACCAGCATACGGGCTTCGGGGTCTTCGATACCGAGGATATCCTCTACCCCGGCGATACCGAAGAGACGGCGGGCCATCTTCGCTCCGGCAAAACCGATACTCTGGCGCAGGATGTTCCGCATAAAGTCGCGCTTGTAGGCATCGAGCAGCCCCTCGTCGACAAAGCCTTCGATAACCAGCGCGTTGTCGCCCGCCTCGTTCCAGAGCGTGAGGAATTTCGCTTCGAATTTGGTCAGCACGTCGTAGACCGTCTGCAAAATCCACTCCTGGTAGAGCGGGTCGCGGCTGCGTGCGAAGTGGGAGACATAGGACTGGATGAGGTTGGCCACCACCGCACCGATATCGAAACCAAACGGTCCGAAGAAGGCGAATTCCGGGTCGATGACATAGGTCTCGGCCTCGTTGAGCATGATGGAGCCCGTGTGCAGGTCGCCGTGCAGCAGGGCATCGCTCTGGTTCATGAAGATGTATTTGAGCTTGAGCATGCCCATCTTGAAGGTGCCGTCATGCATCAGCTGGCGGTGCTCCTCCTGCATAAGGGGATTGATGTTGTTGGAATCGTGCTCCATGTAGGGGAAAGTGAAGACGAAGTCCTCGGTGATCTTGCACAGCTCCGTGTTGGTGTTGAAGCGCTGCATGAGCTTGCGTTTGTCCTCGCTCTTTAGGTTTAGCGACGAGGTGGCGAAGAGCGAACCGGCGAGGTAGTCGGTGATGTGCTCGGCGAAGTTGGGGTAGGTCTCGCCCTCTATGAGCCCCTTGCGCATGATGATATGATCATCGAGGTACTCCATCACCACAACGCTCATCGCTTCGTCGGCGTGGTAGACATGGGGCACGTTATCCGATGCAATCTCTTTAAAGGTCTCAAGGGCGCGTATCTCGTAGTTCATGCGCTCTCTGGAGAGCGGCCACTCCTCTCCCGCGCAGCGCAGGTAGGGCACCGCCTGTTTCAGGATGACGCTCTTGTCGCCGCTCTTGATGATGTAGACGTAGTTGAGGTTGCCGTCACCGATCTCTGCCACCTCCAGTTCGCCGGGCCCGAGGTGGTCGTTAAGCGCGTCGATGCTGCGCACGTAGTCGACGACAGTGTCGGGTGTCAGGACTCTGTACTCCATTGCCGCTCCTTTGGTAGTAGTAGAACGATTATAGTATAGGGTTCTTTTAGCGGGGCTTTCTTTGGCAAAGTGGTTGTACGAAATTTTAAGGAAAATGTGAGTATATTGTAATATGTTAAATATTAATAAAAAATGATAAGGAGGGTGAGATGAAATCAAGTCTCATGGTATCAATAATCATAGGATTATACATTAGTGCTGGGGTGCTGTATGCAGTCCCGAAAGGAAAGCCATTCGTGGAACTTCAGGGGCAGATCGTCGAGGTAGAAGGTACAGTTTCTACATTAAAATCGCAGGTCGATGAATTGCTGTTGAGTGTCGACACATTGGAAGGCCGTGTGAGTAGTCTTGAAGACAACATCGCAACCATCAATGCGGCAATTGAAAAAGTGAAAAGCGACAACGCGGCAGTGTTGGCGGAGATGACGACGGTGTTAAACGATGCCATTGCCCAAAACAGCGCCGTTGCCGATGCCTTGCAGAAGATCAACGAACTGCATGCTCAGGTCCAGGAACTGATGGGGTCCAGCACAGCGAACGCTGAGGCTATTGCGGATCTTTATGCGCAGATCGGTACGTTGGAGGAGTACATTGCGGCAAACGCCGAGGGCTACCATACACTGGAGGCAAAGATCGACCATAACCAGCAGCTTATAGACGGCTTGAATGGGCGGCTTTCCGCGGTTGAAGCCGAGATGCAGCTGAAGCAGAGTGTGCTCAATGCTACCTGTCAGGAGGGTGAGGCGCTGCGCCAGATCAACCCGGACGGCAGTTATGCGTGTACGGCCGCGACACCATCGACAGCACCTGCCGCGACACTTGGATTGAGCAATGTAGTCGTAACGAAAGGAGCTGAAGTCGGCGGAATGAATACGATTATCGAAAGCAATTATGTAGCGGTTGGAACTTACCCGATTTGGGGTACGTGTAGTACGGGTGGATTTTTACCGCATGATTATAGCTGTATTGTAGGTTATGGAACTATTTATGATTATGTAACGACTGAAACATACGTCCCCATAACGGAAGCGAAGGTGACGCTACAATGCCCGCAACAGACATTGTGGACCTACAGTGCCGGTTTTGTTATTCCGGAAGGGGTGTCTTTGACAGCCAAAACTTTGAAACGTCAGGCAGATTATCAGCAGTGGGAGTACGATTTGCTGCTTCCGTCTGATGGGGTTGTACGCTACGCAACATTCAGCGCACAATGTGTTGTATTTGAAGAAGCTATTGCGGAGTGATTCCGCCCTTTTGGCCGGGTTATCTAAATAAGCCGGTCACTTCCTTCGTCGATCGACACTTGACCCCTCTTACTTTTCAAAAACAGCTTGCCTTCCATATTCGATGCCAATGCGGCGATCCCGCGGGACTCCACTTCGATTTTGAGCGTTTGCGTGTTTTGTACTCCATTTCCGCTCCTTCTAAGAGTTTCTAAACGATTATATATTAGGGTTTATTTAACGGGGCTTTTAAAGGTTCTCTCCGGCAGAATAAGAGAACCAATACTAATAATCAAGATAACAAACTACCTAAAAATGTAGAGGAGAAAAGAGCGTGAAGAGACGATGGATAGTAAGTCTGGCGATAGGCGCTGCTTTGGCCGTTTTGATCGGATACCTCTACAGCGGCTACTCCAGTACGAAGGGCAATGCGGAGATCATTGACTCCGAGCTTATCGCTGTCGACTCGGAGTACAAACTGGTGTTCTTCGGTTATGCGGGGTGCTACCACTATTGTGACCCCCGGTTAAAGCAGATCGACCCTATCTATGAAAAAATCAAAGACGATCTCGATGTCAAGATGCTCTTTATCGACATCTCCGAAGAGACCACGCTTGAAGCGGCAGCGGCCTTTGTGAAAGATGTCAATAAAGAGTTCGAAGCGATCAACCCGGATACGGCAGATATCGAGAAACTGCAAAAGATGTTTCAGGATGTCTATATCAGGAAAATGCCCGATGGCGAGTACTGGCACAGCGGGTTTCTGTACCTGCTCAAAAGAGTCGATGACAGCTATGGGCTTGTAAAGGTATATGTCGAGTTTACGCAAACGGATGCGGTCGCTGCGGATATTAAAAAAATAACAGCCCCATAGCACACCTGTCATATTCTTATCACAGCATAAGACGCTAAGAGATAAACTATCAAAAAAATTAAGAAGAGGAAGCAGTCCATGTTTAAAAAATTATCTATCGCATTTCTTTCGAGTTTCATCCTGGGAGTGTACGCACATGCAGAGATGAGTTCTGATAACCTGTTTGACACACTGAAAACATTTGAAGGTGAGTGGGATTTTATTGAAGGCGAGCAGCGCGGCAGCTGTACAAAAGGTGACGAAGCCGACGCTGCCATCGTGTTTAAGCTGGTCGGTTTGGGTACGGCAGTCCAAGAAGACCTGATGCCCGGCAGCGCATACCAGATGGTGACGATGTATCATCAAGAGGATATGAACGAAAAAGATGTCATCGGTACGCACTACTGTGTCAAGAAGAATCAGCCTGCCTACAGAGCCGATCTGAAAAAATCAACGCCGCAAATGCTTGTCTTTGAATGTGATGAGACACGCTCAAAACTCTGTAAAAGCAGAGAACCTTACCGGGGAAGCTATGTCGATTCCATCGTGTATGAAGTGGCTGATGAAGGCAGCGCGCTGACCGTGCATTATCTCGGACGCGGTCAGAAATTAGATGACCCCGGTTACACGAGATGTAAGTTTGAACGATAACACGAACCGCGTTAACCAAAAGCGGGCCGCTTCCTGAAAAGCCGCTCCGCTTGCTTTCCCCGCTGCTCTAGACCTGCACTCTGACAGGTTGCGGCTTATCCCCTTTTATGTACCGTTGTTGGCTGCACGCAGCCATATTATTTTAAATTTGCTCAAAGGCTACTGTATCGGTATTACTGCACCGGCGGTATGGGAGAAGAGCCTGCCTGCCATTGCTGCAGCCATCTCGGCGATAATACCGGAGGCAACTTCGCCGCCGTCTGCTTTGAGGAGGTTGATACGCACCGTGTCGGCATGCGCTTGTGCTGCAGCGGTAACGGTGCCCGTAGCGGCATCGTCGGATTCGACAAAGACGACAGAGGGATCGATACCGAGTCTGAGGTAGGGCAGCGCAGCATCAAGTACGGCGTCATGCTGCGGGATGTCGGTAGTGTCGATGATGATATCGAGTCCGCCGTAAGTGCGTACGGCACGCGCTACTGCCGACTGAATGCTTTCGCCGCTTTGCAGCATGATAACAGCAGCACCTTTGCTGCCAAGGGCGTGAAGGGAAGCTTCCGCCAGTCCGCCGAAACCGCAGACAAGGGCGATCTTACCTGTAAACTCGGGTTTGCTGCCCCCTTTTTTCAGTTTGGCCTGCTCCAGTTCCCAGTACTCCATCTTGAAGATCTCATCTTCGCTGAGCGCCTTGTAGCCGCCGAAGGCTTCGGCGGTGCGGATGGCGGCCATGGTATGACGTTTGATGTCGGCGATGATGCCTGATTCTTTGGCATTGGAACCGAAGGCAAGGGTCCCGACACCTTTCCAGACGCCCCAGCGCGGTGCGGGGTCGAGGCAGGTCAATGTACCGTCGTTGTTGCGTTCAAAGTAGGCCCGGTAAGCTTCGCCGTAGGCTTTGACATCTGCGGGCTCGGCGATGATGCAGGCATCGCGTTTGGTACGGATGACATGGTCGGGCGTCAGCGGTCCGCGTGTGGCGATGCTCTCGACGTTCGGCAGGGCGGCGAAATCGCTGCGGTCGAGAAGCGCGACCATCGGGCTGCCCTTGAGCGTACTGACCTCTGCGCGGATCTGTGCCAGTTTAAGCAGGTCGACATCGCCGGAGAGTTCGCCTGCCTTTGGGGTGGACGCGTTTTTGGCAAT
>JBFEWT010000018.1:0-26179 GCA_041546225.1 Sulfurimonadaceae bacterium | reverse complement strand
GCTGCGGATCGGTTCGATGTTGAACATCTCCAGAAGCTCCTCGATGCGCTCCTCCTGCTCTTTCTTGTCGGTGATCCCCGACTGCGCCGCAACCATGAGGTTCTCCTCGACGGTGAGGTCTTTAAAGATCGATGCCTCCTGCGGCAGGTAGCCGATACCCTTGAGCGCGCGGCGGTGCAGCGGCAGCTCGGAGATGTTCTCTCCGTCGATAAAGACTTCGCCGCCCGTGGCTTCGATAAGCCCGCAGATCATATAGAACGTCGTCGTCTTTCCCGCCCCGTTGGGACCGAGAAGCCCGACGACTTCGCCGGTGTTTACTTCTAGCGAGATACCGCGGACGATCTGAAGGTCCTTGATTGTCTTGACCAGTTCTTTAGCTTCGAGTTTATGCATGTCCTACCTCATAGCAGCGCTTGTTATCGGCGCATTTTTCTATTTTTATCACCATTGTCTCCATAGCGGCAGATTTCAGCAGGGCTATCAGTGCGTCATCGCCCCACTCTATAAAATGATAACCCGGCTTTTCCAGCTCTTCGAGCATCCCCAGTGAGAGGAAATGCTCCAGCCCTTTGTTATAGATGTCGTAGTGGTAAAGCGTCTCGCCGTAACACTGCTGGAGCGAAAACGTCGGCGACGTCACCGCTTCCTCGATGCCGAACGATCTGGCAACGCTCTGCACCAGTGTCGTCTTGCCTGCGGCGAGGTCACCCTGCAGGATAACGATGCCGCCATCGGGCAGTATCTGCTTTATCAGCTCTGCGATCTGCGACAGCTCCTCTTTTCCCAGTTCTACTCTTTTCACAGCTTCGACGAGACCTCTACGATCTGCTTGAGCTTCGCCGCCGCTTTGCCCGATGCTATCGCGTCAGCGGCTATCTCAAGCCCCTCTTTGATGTCGCGGGCCATACCGTCGGCCACCAGTGCAGCCGCGGCGTTGAGCAGGACGATGTCGCGCTGCGCGTCCGTAGATCTGCCGCCAAGGACACTGCGCAAGATTTCCGCATTGGCATCGGCTTCACCACCAAGTATCGCCTCAAACGGCGCTCTCTTGATGCCGTAGGTTTCGGGGTCGATCTCGAACTGTGTAATATTGCCCTCTTGCAGGCGCGCCGCGTAGGTGATGCCGCTGATGCTGATCTCGTCCATACCCTCTTCCGCACTGACGACGATGGCCGATGTGGCATCGTTCATCCTGAGCGCTTCGGCGATCTTCGGCACGAAGGCCTTGTCAAAGACGCCCAGAAGAAACTTCTGAACACCCGCAGGGTTTGTCAGCGGGCCGAGCACGTTAAAGACGGTCTTTTCATCGATGCTCTTGCGTACGGGCATAATGAACTTCATCGCAGGATGGTGGTTCTGTGCAAACATAAAGGCGAAACCGGTCTCTTCAAGCAGCTTCGCCGTAGCTTCAAGCGAAAGGTCAAGACGGATCCCCAGCGACTCCAGCACATCCGCGCTGCCCGACTTTGACGTGATGGAACGGTTGCCGTGCTTGGCGACATACGCCCCGCAAGATGCCAGCAGGATAGAGACCGTCGTAGAGATGTTGAAACTGCCGCTCTTGTCACCGCCCGTACCGACCACGTCGATAAGCTTGGGTTTCAGCGCCGCATCGACAGGCAGGGCGATGGCATGTTCGCGCATTACCGCAGCAGCGGCGGCGATGGACTCGACCGGCGTCGATGCATCCAGCCGCATAGAGATAAGGAATTCACGCATCTGCGCATCGTCCATCTGATGGTTAAAAAGTCTCTCGAACGCACTCTTTGCTTCACTGTAGGTCATGAAAGCTCCTTTACGTATTCATCCTGTTTGCTCTTGGGCGTTGACTTGGTCGCGGGTATCTGAAGGACTTCGTATGCCTTCTCTCCGTTCAGGTAGACCAGGGTGATCACATCACCCACTTCTACGTTCTTACTCGCCTTCACAACCTTGCCGTTGATCTGTACGACACCGTTGGCAATCATATCCTGGGCGACGGTACGGCGTTTGGTCAGATTGACGGCATTTATAAATTTATCGATTCGCAAAACAGGTCCAATAGGTTTAATATTTCTAATAATTGTAGACAAATGAAGTTAAAAGCACTTTAATCGTTGAAAGATTGGAACATTTTGTGCTTATGCGGGCGGAAATGTCTGGTCGCGAAACAGTCCGGCCCATGAAGGGACGGCCTTATTTTCGGACGTTCTTGATATCTCGCAGAAGTGCCTGCAGATGTTCTTTGTAGTTCTCGAGTATCGCCCTGTACGAGCCCTCTTCATGGCCGAGTATCGCTTCGCGCAGTGTCTCCGCCACATCAGAGAGCGGTGTCGCCCCGATGTTGCCTGCGACACCGGTGATATCGAGCAGGAGTTTGCCCGCTTCGTCAACATTGCCCTGCGAGATGTAGTCGATGAGTTTCGTATCAGAGTCGCCGTACATCGTCACAAACTCCTCAAGGATCTCTGCATAAAGCTCTTCATCGCCGCCGGCAATATTGATACCGTCCTCACTGAGAAGTTCGTAAGTACTCTCGAAATGCGACTCATCATCCGCCACGACGGCGATCTCCGCCGCCTCGACCTCTTCGTCTTTGCGGTAGCAGTAGAGTACATCGTAGAGCATATCCATCTGGATCGGCTTCTCAAGATGCTCTTCCATACCCGCTTCGGTCATCTTGCGGATATCGTCCGTAGCCGTATCGCCGCTGAGGGCGACGACGACAATATGCTCATACGCCGGATTCGCACGTATCTGGCGCGTTGCTTCGAAACCGTCGACACGCGGCATATGCGCATCCATGAGGACCATCTCGTAGTTACTGTCCTGCGCAAGGATATCCAGCGCTTCCTGGCCGTCGTTCGCAATCGTCAGGTCGACCCCGCTCTGGGCGAAAATACCCTTGAGGACCTTCTGGTTGATCATATTGTCTTCGGCGACAAGGATGCGCATACCGGCAAATTCCGCAAGGTCATCTTTGTTTATCTTGCCGCGGTCTGCTCTGGGTTCTCGTTTTTTGCGCCCGACGCTCTTCGCCGGAGCCGCTTGTACAGGTGCAGTTGCCGCTTCTTCAGCGCTTTCGACCGGCGGTTGTGCCGCTTCGGCCGTTTCCGTCTGAGCTAACGGCGCAGGTTCTTCAACTGCTTTCTCTGCCGGAGCCTCCTCAGCTGGCGCAGCGGACTGCTCGGATGCAGGGAGCGTTGTTTCGGGAATCTCCGGTTTATCAGGGAAGACTTGGGATTTTTTCGCAGCCTGCATCCCCCGGATAATAAGAACAAACAGTACGATAAAAAGGATTGCCAGCCCAAGAAGGCCCCATTCCACGATCGTAAAACGTTCAAGCATAGAAGTGTCGAGTTCAAGTGCTCCCAGTGATACAGGCAAGGCCAAAAGCGCTGCAGGCACTCCTAATAAGAGATTTTTTTGATTCACATAGTCCCCTTTACCGTTATAAATAAAAACCAGTTTAACATAAGATGATACCAAATGCCTTAAGAACAATATTTACAGATAAAAAATATAGCTATTAACTGGCAAAGCCTCTTTTGAACTTCTGTTTTTGGACGACGATCTCTTTTTGCTTCTCTTTTCGATAGGTATCTTTTTCGACAAAGATCTTCTTGCGTGTAGTGGGATCGAGCTCCGTGTAATACATGACGGCCGAGTAGGTACCGGGTGTCGGCGTAAAGACCTGCGCCTGTTCGGGGTTCATCTGCAGCTCCTGCGTGGTGAATCGCTTGAGCTCGTGCATATCTTTTTCCGTGCATCCGGGATGCGCGGCGATCAGGTAGTAGGTCAGAAACTGTTTCTTGCCCTCTTCCTTGTTCAGGCGGTCATAGAGCTTCTTGAAGTCCACAAGGGTCTGTTTTCCCGGCTTGTTCATCAGATGAAGCACATGCTGCTGCGTATGCTCCGGCGCGACTTTCATCTGGCCTGAGATATGATGTTTCACCAGCTCTTTTAAGTAGCTGTAGCCCTGCTTCTTATCTTCTGTGATCAGGTCGTAACGTATGCCTGAGGCGACGAATGCCTTGCGGATACCGGGGACTTCGCGCACCTGACGCAGCAGGTTGATGTTGCGCGTATGATCGACCTTCATCGATTTGCACAGATGTGTATCGTCGACACAGCGCTGGTGGTCGCAGGTGCCGTGTTTGAGCTTTTTGTTGCACTCGTAACCGTACATGTTCGCCGTAGGGCCGCCTACATCGGAGATGATGCCCTTGAAGTCTTTATACTCCGTAAACGCTTTTGCTTCGGCAACGATGGAGGCTTCAGAGCGGGTGCGTATGGTTCGGCCCTGATGCACGCCGATGGCGCAGAAGTTGCACTCGCCCCAGCACCCCTGATGCGTCATTATGGAGAACTTGATGGTCTCAAGACACTTTACCGCACCCGCTTTGGCATGGAAGGGATGAAGTTCGCGGGTAAACGGCAGTGCGGAGACAGCATCCATTTCCGGTTCATCGAGATAATCCGCCGGCGGGTTCTGAATCAGGTAGCGGGTGTCGACTTTCTGGCAGAGCCCCTGAGCGGAGATGGGGTCGTTGTTGTCATAAAAAGAGTCAAAAAGGTCGATATAGCGCTCTTTGTCTTTAAGGCACTCATCATGGGAAGGAATCTCAAGGTATGAACGTACAGGCTCTTTGGAGATATAGCAGATACCCCGGATATCTTTAGGGCTTTTCCCCTCCTTCAGGGCTTTGGCCAGATCGGTGACCGCCTGCTCGCCCATACCGTATACCAGAAGGTCTGCCTTGGAGTCGAAGAGGATCGGTTTGCGCAGTTTGTTGGTCCAGTAGTCATAATGGCTCACCCGTCGCAGGCTCGCTTCGATGCCGCCCAGTACCACGGGAACCGTCTCTTTGAAATGACGGCGTATCAGGTTCGTATATACCAGCACCGCACGGTCGGGGCGTTTGTTATTGACACCGCCTGGCGTATAATCGTCGGAGTTTCTAAACTTCTTCGTCGCCGTATAGTTCGCGACCATCGAGTCTACGCTACCGCCGCTGACGCCCCAGAAAAGTTTCGGTTCTCCAAGGCGGCTGATGTCGCTGTCGGAGTCAATATCGGGCTGCCCTATGATGCCGACACGGTAACCCTGCTTCTCAAGCAGGCGCCCCACCACAGCTACACCGATGAACGGCGAATCTATATAGGCATCGCCGCTAACGAGAATCACATCGCATGCATCCCAGCCGCGCGCATCCATCTCGGCACGCGTCGTTGGTAAAAATTTCTCTTTTTTCATAATGGTATTGTAGGCAAAAGAGGCTTTGAACAAAGTTTGTCAAAAAGAAGTAATAGCTGATTTATAAGAAAGCGAAAGTCTCTGTCATAGGTCCTGTAAGACTTCCGCGTACGCTTTGTATTGAAGGTTCTGTAGAATCGTGAAAAAAGTATAAATAAAAAATGTTACAGAAGTGTTAACTGCCGCCTTTGCCGCGAATCTTTCGTACCAGATAGCCAATAAGGACAAAAAGCGCGATCGCACCGACGACATACCACGGTGCCATCGGGTCGATAGACCGTGCCCACTCCTGAACATACGCAATAAAGAGCGCCCAGCATACGGTCGCCAGCAGCGTCCCGCCCAGGACGATCGTGATGGTCACGCGGTGACGAAGCCCCATGAGAAAGCCTATAATGGCACCAATGACCGGCCCCGTCATCCAGAAAGGGAACCAGACGAAGACGAAAAGCCCTACCATACCGTACCGCTCTATCTTGTCATGATATTTCTGCGCATTGGCACGGGTGTTCTCCATCCATGCCTTGAACTTTCCGATATTCAGCAGCTGGTTCCAGCTCAAAACGAAAAGAGGATAGATCACCAGCACCATGATAAGTTCAATGGTAAAATTGAGCAGAACGACCGTCACGGGCGACATACCCAGTGCAAAGCCCACACTCAAGCCTGCCGCACGTCCGAAAAAGAGATGCCCGACACTCACACCGGTGATCGCCTTGTAATAATCCATATTGACCAGCAGGCTTCCGAACATCATGGCCATAAAGAGAGCAAACATCGCCATTCCGACGACAAGTATCTTGCCTTCACTGCTCTTAAACCACTCCCAGCGATGCGTATCGCGCTTCATAAGGCAAACCATTTTTTGAAGAGGTTGATATTAAGGCTCCCCTCTTCTATCGTACTGAAATTGCTGAAGCCGTAGGGTTCAAGCATCTCTGAGAGTCTCCAGTGGTTGACATCGTTGCTCAGTACGATCACATAGCGGTTCTTCTGGATACCTCTTTTAACCTGCAGGACAATACGTTCATCTTCAAGTACCGAAGCGCCGTCAAGTATGATTGATTCAAAATATTCTCCGCCAAATGGGAGTTGAGAGAGCCTGTATTTACGCAGATCGTGACAGCTTCCGTCCTGCGTAAGCATGTAGTTGTGTACCGCTTCTACCAGAGCTTCGTTCTCACTGTAGACGCCGACATTCGCACCGGGTTCCTGCGGCAGCAGTTTAATGACGGTTTCGATCATGTCCGTTTTGCCACAAGCGAAGCGATCTTGACCCGCTCACCCCTCAGGTTAAGCTCTTCACGCTCTTCATAGTAAATAATATCAAGTCCTATAAAGGCATGCAGCAGCTCATTGATGCGCAAGACGTAGTCGGGGTTTGTAGGCTGATGAAACCCCTCACCGGCTGCATCAATGTAGGTCTCGAAAATAACAACACCGCCGGGTCTCAGACCCGCCTTGATATACGGGAAAAGTCTGCGGTCAAGGTAATAGCAGTTAACGATGAGATCATACGATGCTTCGGGAATGACATAATGGTCAAGATCTGTATCGCACTTGGTAATATTGGGATCATCATCCACGCACGACAGTGCATAGTCGGAGAAATCGACAGCATCTACATGAAAGCCGTTGCTCGCAAGAAAATGAGTATTCCTTCCCCGTCCGCATGCAATATCAAGCGCTTTCGTTCCAGCGGCAAAACCATAATACTTTTCGACGATTGCAGCTACACCCGAGGGCATCGGGCATGTTTGATACTTTTCATTCCAACGCTCTTTATCTTCAAGCATATATTCCCTTTTTATAAGAGCACATCATGGTCATCACCGCGATAGCGCTCGACTTATGAATTATAGCCAACTGCATGCCATATGCCTATTTTCTCAAAAATCACCATTACATCATTTCTTACGTTGACAACTAGTCTCCATACATCAGATTTATTTGATATTATAATATGTTATAATGTACTGAAGAAAATATTATCAAAATAATATCACACCGAAAAGGCTTGTCGTGCTCGAAGAAAAGTATGTAACTCTTGTCAATGTTATCAAGAACAAAGCGCTGAGCGATGATGTACACCGCTCTGCCCTTGAAGACCTTATTCGCCTTTTTGCGTCCCATACGAAAGAGAATGAAGATGAAGCACTGCGTTATACAAAAGGGGCTGTGCTGCATCTTTTCAAACAGGGGACACTGCGCGGACTTACCGAGAACCTCAAAGGACTGAAACCGGCCTATCTCAGTATTATGGACTCCATAACCTCTGCAGACATGCAGAAACTGGCGCTTTCGGAAGAAGACACCGCGGCTTTTTACAAGCTCAAAGACAAACTCGAACACGAGATCGAATTCATCTCCTACTCAAACGAACTGCAAAACGAGATCTGCGCCAAAGGCATCGAAGAAGATGATGTCGTATACGATCTCAAAGAGAAATAGCTTCCCATCCCTTTTACTGTTATCTAAGAGACCGCCGGGTCTCGCTTTTTCACTATAGCGTTTTAAATATTTTCTAATGTTAATACTGGTAGCATTGAAGTTGATCAGAAAATATCACGGTAATAAAACGCCGCGATATATTTTGACATGTTGAAATGATGTAAAGCCAAACCTTTTGCGAAAAAGGGACGGAAAGCTACGAATCTCTCGGAGATGGTCGGGTTGCCAGAGGCGTGGAGCCGGACGTGACCCGGGACTCCATTAACGTTATTAGATGGACAACAGATCGTTAGCACTGTTTTACAAGTGCTTCACGTGTCAAAAAGCATACTTACACTCTTGTAGCAACCAATGTATGCTTGGTTTTTAAAACCACAAACAACGCTCCTTCTTGAAGCGGTTACCCTGCCGCTTCAAGGCTCACATTCTCACAATGAGGAGCATCTTCCCGTAATCAGGTTCTTGTTTAAACACTCTTTTTAAAGACGAGCAGCGTCTTGTCACGTTCTGCGTAGAGGGAAAATGTCTGGTTTTGGACCAGCTGAAGTCCCGGCAGTTTGCGGAAACGTTTCAGCGGATGAAAATACTGGACAATCGTACTCTGCTCTTTTGCGTAGCGGCCGTCGTCCTCTTTTTGAAAGAGTGTGAACTTTGTATGAAGCTCGTTATCCTCAAAGACGGCATCAACACTCAAAAACTCGTTTTCAGTCTCGTTTGTCATTGCACCCTCGGCGACTTCACTGAAACCGTGCAGGGTGTTGATGTCAGCGATAAACACCCCGCCCTCGTTCAAACGCTCTGCGGTACATGCCAAAAAGCGCGTCAGTGCCTCATCATCAAGAAAGTTAAGCACGTCAAAAATGGCAACCGCAGCATCGAAGCTTCCCTCGGTTTCGCAGATATCGCTGCAGCTGACATCCAGACCCGCACTTTGAGCGTCTTCCGCCATGACACTGCTCAGATCTATCCCCTTGCAGGCAATACCCTGCTCCTGCATAAGTTTCATAAAACCGCCGCGTCCGCAACCGATGTCGAGCAGGTTCTTTACCTCATAGTCTTCCAAAACGGAGCGATAGAGGCTGTGCAGTTCGCGTGTCGCATCTTCGATACCGAAGAGGTGTTCCGCTTTTGCGTAGAGGTTAAGACTCACGGACTACCTTGGAGATTTTTTCATAGATATCAAGGACTTCGCCCTTCTTCTCGAAGAAGCTGTTTTTGTTGGCGATAAGATAGGTCGATGATTCCATGATGGTCTCGACGACCTCAAGACCGTTTTGCTTCATTGTCGTGCCTGTCTCTACAATATCGACAATCATATCGGCCAGACCGACCAGCGGTGCCAGTTCTATAGAGCCGTAGAGCTTGATAATATCTGCCGCTACTGCCCGCTCTGCGAAGTAACGCTCGGTTATGTTGGTCATCTTCGTTGCGACTTTAAGTTCAGGCTTTGTCAGGTCAAGTTTTTCGCCCTTGCGCATACCGATGGCGACCTTGCACTTGCCGCGCTCCATATCAAGCAGGCGGATCACGTCGAGTCCCTGCTCTTCAAGCGTATCCAGCCCGACGACACCGATGTCAGCTGCCTGATGGTAGACATAGGTTGCAACATCCTGGTTGCGTACCAGCAGGAATTTGAAGTTCGGTGTCTCAAGTACGAGTTTGCGATCGTCAAAGACAAAGCTTTCACCGAAAATCGTTGCAAATATCTCTAGTGTTTCCTGGGCAATACGCCCTTTTGGCAGTGCTACTGTCAGCATGAAGTACCTTTTACGTTTAGAATCTTTTCCATTCCCTTGAAAATAAGGAGTTGATCTACCACAGCATCTTTAAAGATCTTGGCAAACAGGGTCGCATAACCGCCGGTCAGGTAGATCGGCCCCTCATGGCGCATCACTTCGCTGTAGAAGGTGCGCAGGTACCCATAACTGATGGCATCGCGGGAATTTTTTGGCATTTTATCCAAATCAAGCTCAAAGTTGAATGAGTAATCAAGGCGCGTAGAGATATCGCTGTAGCTTTTGTACATCGCACGTACACCCGGATAGATAAAACCGCCTTCAAACACACCGGCCCTTACAATATCGACCGTGATCGCACTTCCCGCATCGATGATGACACCCTCATCCAGTGCTTCACACAGTACCGCCCGGTCTACGCCCAGCGTGTCGTAATATTTATCCCATGCTATCAGCGGACTGATGTCAGTCCAGTTCTCAAGACGTGAGAGTGCATCGACCGTATCGGGATTGACACTGATGTAATATACGGGTTCTGTCACAGAGGCGGGATCGAACGTTGTCACCGGTTCTTTATGGTCGCGCCCGTTCTCATAAAAATGATACGATGTATTGCCTACGTCACATAAGAGCATATCAGACCAACTTCCAGCCGGCTTGCTTGAACGCCTTTTCGGCTTTTGAACAGAGCGGTGCATCGATGATCAGGATGCGGTACTTGAAGTTATGGTCGAAAAAAGCGCTCATCTTGGTATAGATCTCTTCAAATTTCGCCACGTCCTTCATCAGCAGCCTGCTCTTTTGCGAGACAACAAAGATCGCCGTATAGGCGCTGTTTCTGTCAACAGCGCGGAAAAGACGTATCTTGTTGCGGATACCAAGCTGTTTGGGAAGCAGCTCTTCTATCTTTTTATAAAGCAAGCCGCTGTTTTGAAGTGTCTCTACAATCTCTCTCACCGCTATCCTTCTTTTGCCATCGGGTGACATGCCGTCACCGTCTCTTTTAGATTTTGCTGCTGTATATGCGTATATATCTGTGTCGTCAATAAAGAGGCATGCCCAAGCAGCTCCTGAACCACACGCAGGTCCGCTCCGCCGACGATCAAAGCCGTCGCGTACGAGTGGCGTATGACATGCGGGGATACGCCAAGATACTTCTGCGTGATCTTGTACGCAGATATGCGGCTAAGGGGCTTGCCCTGATAGTTCAGCCATAGCGAAGCGCGTTCAAACGGCACAGCTTCGCTGTAAGCGCGAAGTGCGCGCAGCGCTTCTCCCGCTACGGGGACAAGACGCTCCCGGTCACCCTTGCCGTGACGCACCCGAAGCCACCCGTTCTCGATATCTTCGTGATGCACCGCCAGCGCTTCGCTGATGCGTGTACCCGTGGCATACAGGAAAAGGAGCAGCGCATGATCGCGCAGTCCCATCCAGTTGTCACGAGGAATCAAATCCAGAGCGCTCTGTATCGCTTCATAAGAGAGGAAGCGCGGAAGGGATTTGGGGATTTTTGCCAGCTTGAACTTGCTTACATCGCTTGCGAAGTGACTGCGGTGACAAAAATCGTAAAATGCATTGACAGCCGAAAGTTTTCGGTTGAGGGTACGTTTATTCTCGATGCCCCTGAGCGCGTTAAGCAGATCTGCAGACTCCAGTGTGACGAGTGCTTTGGAAGTGCCCTCCTCTATCTGAAGAAGATCACTGCGATACGCTTCTACACTTGATTTGCTGAGGGCCTTGGTAACCGTAATATATTCCAAAAACGCCTCAAGTTCGTTTGACATTACTCTATATCGATATACGCCGTCTTGTCAGTATATTTATGACTGTCCGTCAAACCGAATTCGTCATCATGCGCTGCCACAGCGAAATAAAAACGCTTGCCCGAAGCGTAAACAAACCCGTCTTCCATCTCGACACGGTGTACCTTTACTGTGTCAAAGGACTTGTCTATGATGATGAAATAACCCGCTTTCTCCAACAGGTAGAGCTTGTCGTCCGTAGCGATCATTGCCAGGAAGTGGGCAAAAGGGAACTTCTTCTTCGCTTTGACTTCAAGGGTCGGGCTCAGTGCGATCACTTCGCCCTGTTTCGTTGCGATCCAGACGCCGTCTTTGTCGTAGACGATATCGCGAAGATCATAGGACTCGCGTATCTCATTGCCGGCAAACGTATAGATCTGACCGCTCGTAGCCGCCATGACACGGTCTTCGATGACGTTAAAGTAGATAATATTATTGACCATATCATCTGAACCGACCATCATGGAGCGCAGCATCTGTTTTGTCTTCGAGTTGACAATAACGACCTTTCCGTCGAGTGTCAGGAACAAAACGAGTTCGTTTAGAAAATAGGGATTATAGATACGGCTGTCGACTGCCACAGGCGTATTGGCGCGCTCTTTGAAAAGCAGGGATTTTTCCGAAAGCGAATAGAGTGCCATATCGTTGCTCGCAAAGAGTACGGCAAGCGTGTCACCCTTTACCGTCGCCGCGGCTACCGTTTTCTTAAGCTCGAAGCTCTCGTTACGGTCTTCACTGACAGACTGAAGCAGCAGCTCGCCGTTGACCTTTCCGGAGATAGCCCAACCGTCACTTTTGCCGATATAGCGGTAACCTTCGGGAATAACGACAGGTACAACACCGCTTGCGTCAAGAAGTGCGCCGCTCTCGAGAAGTGCGCCCTCAGGCGTTGTATCAACGATCTTTTCATCGATATAACCGCTGATCTCGATACCCGTTTCCGGTTTTTCAGGGGTATAGACCTCTTTGGAGCTGCACCCTGCAAAAAGAAGCAGTGTCAATAATAATGCGAAAGAATGCGAATATCTCATCACGCTTACTTCACTCCGTAATGCATCAGCAGGCGTGAAACTTTGTAAACAGGCGAATCGATGGCGACATTGGCCAATGTGCTGTGTGCCTCATCGGTCTTACCCTCTTTCATCAGCAATACAGCAGCTTCTATAAGTGCCATATCTTTGAAAACCGCTTGCTGACGGTAGCTGTAATCGTTAAGAAGTTTGATCTCCTCTTTCATTACGGCAAGTTCATACGACGCAAAATCTGCAACGACATCAACTTTTGATGAAGAGAGCTCTTCCAAAACAGCGGTGTCATTGTTCGCAACCGCATGCGAGAGCGCCCAGACATCGTAGAGTTCCGGGTTCAGCGTACGCAGTTCGCTCTTGGCCGCTTCGTCACCGCTGTCACTCATAAGCTTTGCGAACGCGGCATTGGAAGCTTCCACGTTGCTCTCAACGCTGCTTGTATAGAGTACATTCGCGACTACGAACACGATCAGACCTGCCACTGCAGCTATCAGAGGTTTTTTGTATTTTTTCACAAAACGCTCGGTTTTCACGGCATTTTCAAAAAATTTCTCTTCGGAATTGAGTTCTTCTTTTACCATCTCAATATTTTCTTTCAGACTCAAAACGGTTCCTCCGTTGTTGTAAAGTGCGATATATTATCCAATGCTACGTTAAAGTTTTGTAAACCCTCTCCATCTCGATTCACCGGATGCGAAATGTAAGTTTTTTTTGTTACAATTTCCGTAGTTATACATAATGAAAGGCAAGTATGCAAGTTGATGACGCACTCTTAACACGTTTGGAGACACTCTCCCATCTCAAAGTCTCTGACGATAAACGCCAGGAGATCATTGAACAACTGAGTGAGATCGTATCGTTCGTGGACAACCTCTCCGAACTTGATACACAGGGCGTGGACGAAACGTTTGCCATGACGGCACAGGCTACACGCGCACGTGAGGATATCGCCCACTGCGACACAACCGTCAATGACAACATCTTGAAAAACGCACCCAGCAGTGATGACCATTTCTTTGTCGTACCAAAGATCATCGAGTAACCCTTGATTAAAGTCTACGGCATCAAAAACTGCGACAGTGTCAAAAAAGCGCTGAAGTTCTTCAAGGAGCATGGTCTTGAATACGAACTGATCGACTTCAAGACATCCCCCGTCGGTTCGACTACTGTAGAAGCCTGGCTGCAGCAGGTCCCCCTTAAAACGCTTTTCAATACACGTGGCACCACTTACCGTACTCTCGGTCTCAAAGCAATGGATCTTGATGACGCCGGGAAAGCAAAATGGTTATCCACAGAAAATATGTTAATAAAACGGCCGGTAATTGAGTATAATGGTGATATTACTGTCGGTTTTGATCAAACACAGTACGAAGGAGTCTTTTTATCATGAGTCAAGTATTAGATATTAGAAAACTGTTAAAGAGCGTCGTGGCCTATAAAGCTTCCGACCTCCACCTTGTTGCCGGTTCCGAACCGCAGATCCGTATTGACGGACGCCTTGTTGCGCTGAACCTGCCGGTACTCGACGGTAAGATGATCGAAGAGATGTCTTACTCGCTGCTCACCGAAAAACAGAAAAAAGCGTTTGAAGAGGACAACGAGCTTGACTTCTCTATCGTACTTCCCGATGTCGGCCGTTTCCGTGCCAACTACTACCGTGCGATGAGCGATATCGCCTGTGCGTTCCGTATTATTCCGATGGATATTCCATCTCTTGACCAGCTTGGCGCCAAGCCGATCTTTAAAGAGATGATCAAGCGCGAAAAAGGGCTTATTCTCGTTACCGGGCCAACGGGTAGCGGTAAGTCGACGACCCTTGCGGCGATGCTCAACGAGATCAACCTGACCGAACAGCGTCACGTCATCACCGTAGAGGATCCGGTGGAATTCGTTCACCAGAACAAAAAGTGTCTTTTCTCCCAGCGTAATATCGGTACGGATACGAAAAGCTTCTCCGCCGCACTGAAATACGCACTCCGTCAGGATCCCGATGTCATCCTGATCGGTGAGATGCGTGACCGCGAAACGATTGAAGCCGCACTGACCGCGGCAGAAACGGGTCACCTTGTATTCGGTACGCTGCACACCAACTCTGCACCGCAGACCATTAACCGTATTATCGACGTTTTCGGCGGTGACGAACAGCCTCAGGTACGCGCACAGCTCTCGACTTCGCTGATCGCGGTCATCTCTCAGGCACTGCTCCCGCGTATCGGCGGCGGGCGTGTCGCGGCGCAGGAGATCATGATCACCAACCCGGCGATCGCCAACCTTATCCGTGAGGACAAGGTCCACCAGCTCTACTCCCAGATGCAGCTCAACCAGACCAATACCGGTATGGTCACGCAGACACAGGAACTCTTCGAGTACCTGCGCCAGAAACTCATCTCCAAAGAGCATGCGATCCAGTTCTGTAACCGTCCGAGCGAACTTCTCAACATGCTTGGCGAGAAAATAGACTAACCCCGCTCTTTTCTGTACGCGCTTGCGTACAGAATAGTATAACCCCGCATTACATCTTCACTGCATTATTTTATTTCTATATATATACACTACCGTCATCATTCAGCTTTTAGTGCATAGATGCGTACTATAGGTATTTTCAGAGAATCAAGAAGAGAGGAAACAAAAGGGTGTCTGCCGTAAAGGCAGACGGCAGAAGAAGCGGGCTTATGTATGCGCCGCTTTAAGCGTATCCGCTATGAGGAATGCCAGTTCCAGGGACTGATCCGCATTCAAACGCGGGTCGCAGTGTGTATGATAACGCGAAGAGAGGTCCTCTTCACTGATCTGGAAGGCACCGCCGACACATTCGGTAACATTCTTGCCCGTCATCTCGAGGTGGACACCGCCGGCAAACGTGCCTTCGGCTTTATGAACCTGGAAGAACTGCTTCATCTCCGTCAGGATCTTGTCTACAGGGCGTGATTTGTAGTTGTTGGCTGTCTTATAGACGTTTCCGTGCATAGGGTCACAGCTCCAGACAACGTTTTTACCCTCACGCTTGACAGCGCGGATAAGCGGGATAAGACCGGCTTCGACTTTGTCAGCGCCCATGCGTACGATAACGTTAAGGCGTCCCGGCTCGTTTTTAGGGTTCAGGGTATCGATGAGTCTGATCAGGTCATCAGGATCCATTGTAGGACCCGCTTTGATACCGATCGGGTTGTTGATACCGCGCATGAACTCAACGTGAGCACCGTCAAGCTGGCGTGTTCTGTCGCCGATCCAGAGCATGTGCGACGATACATCATACCAGTCGCCAGTCAGGCTGTCCTGACGCGTGAATGCCTCTTCGTACGGCAGAAGAAGTGCTTCATGGGATGTATAGAAATCCGTCTCGCGAAGGGTACGGTATGTTTTGGAGGTAACACCGCACGCTTCCATGAACGTCAGAGAGTGCTCAATGTTCTGTGCAAGCTCTTCATACTTCGCAGTCATCTCGTTTTGCTGCGTGAAGTCGAGGTTCCATTTGTGTACCTGCTTCAGGTCAGCCAGGCCGCCTGACGCAAAAGCACGCAGAAGGTTCAACGTCGCCGCAGACTGGTTGTATGCGCTGATCATGCGCTCCGGATCCGGGACGCGCGCCGCTTCTGTAAACTCGACACTGTTGATGATATCACCGCGGTAACTCGGAAGCGTTACGCCGTCGATCGTTTCGTCATCGGACGAGCGCGGTTTTGCAAACTGTCCGCCAAGACGGCCGACTTTTACCACCGGAAGACCGCCCGCATAAGTCATAACGACTGCCATCTGCAGCATTACTTTGAAGGTGTCACGGATGTTGTGGGCATGAAACTCGGAAAAGCTTTCTGCACAATCACCGCCCTGCAGCAAAAACGCACGTCCTTCACACACTTCTGCAAGCTGTTTTTTCAACGTTCGCGCTTCACCGGCAAAGACCAAAGGCGGATAATCACGCAGTTTGCTCTCTACACGCTGCAGATGATCCTGATCCGGATAGGTCGGCTGTTGCAATATCGGTTTTTGTCTCCAGCTAGATGGACTCCAGTTACTCATTTCATACCTTATACTATATATTCGTAAAATCGCTGAGGATTATAGCGCAATCTTTATCACAGTGAGATTTCGTCGCGATTTTTTAGGCTTAATTCTACGAAAACGATCCTAAAACCCCTCTTATTACACCATTTGTTTTCCCGATCCGCTCTATGTTTTTCTCTTAAGCGCCGGTTCCGCTTATACTTGTACAAGCTATTTTTATGCTTAAGGCGCTATAATTATGCAAATTATAAATGACCATGTATTATTGAGATAGGTTTGATCATGCAAAAAGAAGATGCAAAAACACTGCTTACCGCTATTTACAACGACCTACTCAAGCAGATTGAGAGCGAAGAGAGCGACAACGTACAGGAGTCTGTTTTTATCGACTATCTTCATGATGTAGCCAACAATATCATCGAACAGCGCTTCAACCCGACCTATACTTCCTCATCCAATCTTCACAGCTTTGAAGCAGAGTACAAACTCCTTGCACAAGAGAGCATCGACTCCTACATCTTCACCAACAACACCTTCTCCGCACTGACGGATGAACAGCGTGTCATTCTCGATGAGAGCGACATCCCCCTGAGCTCATCCAATGATCTGGCAATACGGTTTCAAAACGTACAAGAGCAGTTGAGCAGCGAAGTAAAGCGTGCAAACACTACTATCTCGGAGCTTGTCGAACGTGTCAAAGAGCTTGAAAACAAATCCGCTATCGACCCGCTTACAAAAGTCTACAACAGACGTGCGCTCGACCAGTACATGCACGACGTTTTTCTTAATGTCACGCACCATGTCGGCTCTTTCCATATTTTCATGATAGATGTCGATGACTTTAAACAGATAAACGACAACTACGGGCATATCACCGGCGACAAGGTCCTGATATACCTGGCCAATATGCTCAAGAAAACCCTGCGAGACGGGGACAAGGTCTTCCGCTACGGCGGAGAAGAGTTTATGGTCGTTCTCAACCGTATAGACCATGAAACTTGCAGGGCGATCGCTGAGCGCATTCTCAACCTTCCCCGCCAGAGCAGGCTTATCTTTAAAGACGAGCGTATTGCCATGACGCTCAGTATCGGTGCTACTGCGATGAGAGCCGACGATACAGTCGAAACACTCGTAGAGCGTGCCGATAAAGCACTCTACCATGCAAAACAAAATGGCAAAAACCAAATTAAAGTAGATCTGTAAATGGAACTCAACTATTTCGACCTGGTCGTAGGTATCATCGTCCTTCTTTTGGGACTTAAAGGCATTATTAACGGATTTTTCAAAGAGCTGTTCGGTCTTATCGGCATTATCGGCGGTATCTTCGTAGCTACACGCGTCGGCGACAGTGTCGGAGAGATGCTGAGCGATATGGTCTTCAAATTCGAAAGCCAGGCGCCTATCAGTTTTACGGGCTTCCTCGTAACCTTCGCGCTTTTCTGGATCTCCATGATCCTTGCGGGCATGCTTTTCAAGAAGCTCAGCAAAGCCAGCGGTCTGGGACCGGTCGACAAGATCTTCGGTTTCATCATCGGAAGCGGAAAGTTTTTCCTCATCGGTGCCGTCATCGTTTTCTCGCTCTATAACATCCGTGTCATCCGCGACAACCTTGAACCGGCGATGGAAAACAGCATCATGTTCCCGATACTTGTCGAGACCGGACGGGTCATCATGAAGATCGATCCGGTCGAAGCGGCCTCTGATATTAACGAGACACTCGGTGAGAGCTTGGAGGAAGGCGTTGAAAAGTCAGACACGCTTGTCGAAACGGCTAAAGAGAAGATCATCATCACTACGGAAAAGATCGAAGAGAGTGCTGTTAAAGCGGTGAAACAGAAGAGCGAAGCACTGATCGATGAAGTCAAAGACCAGATAGAACAGAACTTATCGAAATAATATAAAGAAACTGACTATGAGCACACTAACCGACTTTAATGAACGAACGATAGAATACGATACACTGCTTAATGACTTCAAAGCACTGCTAAAGAGCAATGGGCTGAAGTTCACGATCCAGCGTGAAGTGATCCTTGAGACGATGTACGAGTCTGATGAGCACCTTACACCCGAAGCGCTCTACCAGCTCATCCAGCAGAAGCATCCCGATCTTAAGACCGGTATCGCGACTATTTACCGCACACTCTCCCTGCTCGAGGACTCAGAGATGGTCACGTCACTCTCATTCGGTGTGCAGGGCAAAAAATATGAACTCGGCGCGAAAGACCACCATGACCACATGATCTGTACCGAATGCGGCTCTATCGCCGAGTTTGTCGACGAAGCCATCGAAGAGCGTCAGCACAAGATCGCCAATGAACTCGGCTTTGAGATGACCGACCACTCTATGCAGATCTACGGTATCTGCAAAACATGTCAAACCACTTAACTAAAGGACAACCGCTTGGCTTTTGAAAACCAATATATTCAACAGCGTATAGAAAAAGCGAACCGTTTACGTGAATTGGGCTTCAACCCTTACGCGAACGATTCACAAAGAAATACGACCATCGCAAAATACCTTAACGTCAATTCCGACATCGCGAAACTTGAGTCAAAACGTGACGAGAACCGCCACTACATCGTAGCCGGACGTATCAAATTTTTCCGTATTATGGGCAAAGCGTCTTTTCTTAAGATTGAAGATGAGAGCGGTATGCTGCAGATCTATGTCGCACGCGACAACCTGCCGGAAGGTTTTTACAACGATGTCTTCAAAAAGACATACGAAGTCGGTGACATCATCGAAGTGGGCGGCTACCCGTTCGTCACCAACCAGGGAGAGCTCTCACTGCATGTGCAGGAGATCAAGATGCTCACCAAGGCGATCTCTCCGCTTCCTGAAAAATTCCACGGCGTCACCGATAAAGAGATCCGTTACCGTCAGCGCTACCTTGACCTGATCATGAACGCGGAAGTGCGCAAGACCTTCCATATCCGATCAAAAGTGATCAGCCTGACCCGCCGTTTCTTCGAAGACAAGGGCTTCTTGGAAGTGGAGACACCGATGATGCACCCTATTGCCGGCGGTGCGAACGCCAAACCGTTCGTCACCCATCATAATGCATTGGGCATCGACCGCTACCTGCGCATCGCGCCGGAGCTTTACCTCAAACGCCTTATCGTGGGCGGTTTCGAAGCCGTCTTTGAGATCAACCGGAACTTCCGCAACGAGGGAATGGATGCGACGCACAATCCTGAGTTCACCTCTATCGAGTTCTACTGGGCATACAAGACCTATAAAGACCTGATAGCCATTACCAAAGAGTATTTCGAATACCTCTTCGACCACCTGAACCTGCCGACTATCCTTCCTTATGCGGACATGAAGGTCGATTTCAGCAAGTTCACGGAGATCCCGCTGATCGAATCACTGAGCGTCATCGGGGAAGTCCCTGCGGAGATCACGAACGACAAAGCGGCCATCATCGCCTTTATGAAAGAGAATAACCTTGCCGTCAACGAATCGATGACGCTTGGTCAGCTTCAGGGTGAACTCTTCGACGAATATGTCGAGGCGAAACTGGTCAACCCGACCTTTATTACGATGTACCCGGTCGACATCTCGCCGCTCGCACGCCGTAACGACGCGAATCCTGAGCTCACGGACCGTTTTGAGCTCTTCATCGCAGGCCGCGAGATCGCCAATGCCTTCAGCGAGCTTAACGACCCGATCGACCAGCTCGGCCGTTTCGAAGGTCAGATGGCGGCAAAAGACTCCGGCGACGATGAAGCCCACGAGATGGACGAAGATTTCGTCAACGCGCTGAGCTACGGTATGGCCCCGACCGCGGGTCAGGGAATAGGCATGGACCGTCTGGTCATGCTGCTTACCAACGAACACTCCATCCGGGACGTACTGCTCTTCCCGGCAATGAAACCTTTACACCATGAAACAACACCAAAAGATGAGGAGCAATAATGAGCTTTTTGAAAGAATTTGACAACGATATTTTTGAACTGTGCGAGCAGGAACTTGAGCGTCAGACCGACCACCTTGAGATGATCGCATCGGAAAACTTCACACTGCCGGCAGTAATGGAAGCCATGGGTTCAGTCTACACGAACAAGTATGCGGAAGGTTACCCGTACAAGCGCTACTACGGCGGTTGTGAATTTGCCGACCAGGTCGAGCAGCTTGCCATCGACCGCGCATGCGAACTTTTCAACTGTAAATTCGCCAATGTCCAGCCGCACGCCGGTTCACAGGCAAACGGTGCAGTCTATGCTGCTCTGCTCAAAGCAGGCGACAAGATCCTGGGTATGGACCTTAGCCACGGCGGTCACCTTACACACGGTTCCAAGCCGAGTTTCTCAGGCAAGAACTACAGCAGTTTCACCTACGGTGTCGAGCTTGACGGCCGTATCAACTACGAGCGTGTTCTAGACATCGCAAAGATCGTTCAGCCTAAGATCATCGTCTGTGGTGCATCTGCTTATGCACGCGAGATCGATTTCAAAAAATTCCGCGAGATCGCTGACGAAGTGGGCGCTATCCTCTTCGCGGACATCGCACACATCGCGGGTCTTGTCTGTGCCGGCGAGCACCCTAGCCCGTTCCCTTACGCGGACGTTGTCACGACTACTACACACAAGACCCTTGCCGGCCCACGCGGCGGTATGATCATGACGAACGATGAAGATATCGCGAAAAAAGTCAACTCGGCGATCTTCCCGGGGCTTCAGGGCGGTCCGCTTGTTCACGTTATCGCGGCAAAAGCGGTCGGTTTCAAACACAACCTCTCTGCAGAGTGGAAAACCTATGCCAAGCAGGTCAAAGCCAACGCAAGCGTTCTTGCCGATGTACTGATGAAACGCGGCTATGACGTTGTCAGCGACGGTACGGACAACCACCTTGTCCTCGTGTCGTTCCTGAACAAAGATTTCAGCGGTAAAGATGCGGATGCAGCCCTCGGGAATGCAGGTATCACCGTAAACAAGAACACGGTGCCGGGCGAAACACGCTCGCCGTTCGTTACATCCGGAATCCGTGTAGGCTCTCCGGCCCTGACGTCACGCGGTATGAAAGAGGCGGAGTTCGAACTTATCGCCAACCGTATGTGTGACGTGCTCGATGACATCAACAATGAAGCGAAACAAGCAGAGATCAAAGAAGAGCTCAAGCAACTCGCTCGCAACTTTGTCATCTACAAACAATCGACATATTAATAGATAATAAACTATATAACAGGAGACGGTAATGACGAGTATGGACTTGAAGCTGATAAAGATGATCAACTCTCATTATTGGCTCAAACATGACTCTGTTGTCGACAAAATCGACTATAAAGACCGTGTCTTTTACAATAAATACGAACGTATCGACAAGCCGTTGACACAAGCCATCATCAACCAGCATCTCAAAAAGGAGATCACGGTTGCGCATTCGCTCATCAACCCGCGTAACCAGGTTGAAAACATCGTTATTGACTACAACGGAAGAGATCCTCAGCGCTTTTACCATAAAGCGCAACTGCTTCTCCGCGAAGAGGGTTTCATCAATTTCACCGCCTTTGAGACAAAAACACCGGGACATCTTCACCTTTATATCCATAAAGGTCATACGACTTTACAAGAAGCGATCCAACTGGGTAAAATGATCTCTATGAAACTGGCTGCAAAACAGCCTAAACAGTGGCGAATGTTTCCCACTCAGGACCTTCCGCCCGAATACAACATTTTGAACATCCCGTATGAGGTCTATGCCAAAGAGCGCGGCGCTTCATGGTCCAAGCATATGTAATGCTCCCGCTGAACGGATCACACAATGGTCTTGACGGAACAAAAGATGCTTGCCCTGTTTAAACACTAACGGAATCTATGACTTAAAAAGGTTATCCATGGAAGAAAAGAACGAACTTAACGACATCATCCTGAACAAGGGCAGCGACAGTAACGGCGGTAAAAAAGTTTTGCTTGCCGTCGCAACATTGGCTATCATCCTTATTATCGTCGTCGTCATCATGAACCGGATCAACTCCGATGGCAACAGCAACCTGCCGCAAGCCGTTCTGCCGCCGGAACCTTCACAAATAACCGAATCTATCCAGGATGACCCTCTCTTCGAGCCGGTGGATGTCATCGAAGAGCAGAAAGAGCCTGCAGGCGACAACCTCGACAAAATTGCGCAAAAGCTCAAAGAAGAGAGTATGAACGAGCAGAATATGCCGTCTGAAGCCGAGATGGAAGCACCGGTTGTCGAAACAGTCGTAACCGAAGTCGTTCCTCCGGCTGTCGTCGAGCCGAAACCGGCTGCCGTTTCCAAGCCGGCTGCTGTCAAACCTGCAGCCGCCAAGCCGCAAGAGACGAAATCCATTGCCAAAGGCAAGTATTACGTTCAAGTCGGTTCTTTTGCACGTTATAAGCCAAATCAAAAGTTCCTCAAATCCATTACGGATACAGGCTACAGCTATACCTTCCATAAGGTGGCACGCGGTGACCGCACGATCAATAAAGTACTTGTCGGACCGTTCAACAGCGAACGTGAAGCGCGTGCCGCACTTCCGAAGATCCGCAAGAATGTCGAAGCGGGCGCATTTGTAACAAAGGTCTAATTTGATCCACTCAACATCTTTTCTGCTTGACCAGTTCGCACCCATCGCCGTCTATGACAAGCTCAAGACACGCTTTGGCGGTGAGATAAGCTTTCTTTTTGAAAGTGCGGGCAACTCCGAGGGCAACTACAGCTTTATCGCTATCGGGGCACGCGAACGCCTGCAGTATATCGACAGCAAGACCGTCTATACCGACGCTGCAGGGGCAAAACATATCTCCGAGCAGTCTCCTTTCGAGTTTCTCAAGTCCTACTATTGCAAAATAGACACCGCTGTCTATAAAGAGAAGGCCAAAGAACTCAATGTCGGCTATGTCGACGGTTTCATCGGTTTTGTCGGCTATGATATGGTCAAAGTCTTCGAACCGGTACTCAACGACAGCATGAACGGACTCGAAGACACCCTCAATACTCCGGATCTCGACCTCATACTGCCGAAGATGATCGCGGTCTATTCGCACAAGCAGCACCGCGTCACGCTTATCACTTCGCTTGAGACCATGGCGTCGCAGTTTAACGACATCACCGCCCTGCTCCAGTCCTCTTACGAGTACATTCCGCTCAAAGCGATCGACAGTGAGTCTAGCGGCGAGTTTGCTTTTGACAAAGCGCGTTTCTTCGACATGATCGCAAAATCCAAAGAGATGATCCTCAGCGGAGACGTCTTCCAGATCCTTATGACCAACCGCTATACCCTTCATGCACATGTCGACCCGTTCAGCTTCTACCGTATACTGCGCGGCAAGAACCCCTCTCCGTACATGTACCTGATGGAGTATGAAGATTTCAGCATCGTCGGAAGCTCTCCGGAGGTCATGGTCCGCCTGCAAGACGGCGAACTGCTCCTTCGCCCTATCGCCGGTACGCGCAAGCGCGGTGCGACCAAAGAGCGCGACAAAGAGCTTGAAGACGAACTCCTTGCAGACCCCAAAGAGCTTGCCGAGCACCTCATGCTCATCGACCTCGGGCGCAACGACGTCGGGCGTGTCGCCAAGACGGGTACCGTCAAGGTCAATGACATGATGCATATCGAGCGCTACTCGCATGTCATGCACATCGTCAGCGACGTCATCGCCGAACTCCGCGACGACAAAGACATGTTCGACCTACTTGCCGCAACCTTTACCGCAGGTACCATGACCGGTGCACCGAAGATCCGTGCCATGGAACTTATCGCTGAATACGAAGGGCTCAAACGCGGTTTCTACAGCGGTACCATCGGCTACTTCGGCTTTGACGGCAACATGGACAGCGCCATCACCATCCGTACCGCCATGGTCAAACCGGATAAGGTCGTACTGCAGGCCGGTGCGGGCGTCGTAGCCGACTCCGTACCGGAACTCGAATACCTCGAAGTCAAGAATAAACTCGGTGCGCTCATGAGCACCCTCGACGACCTGCGCAAGCTATGAAACTCTTCGCCATCTTCGGCGACCCCGTCGCCCACTCCCGCTCACCCTTGATGCACAACCATGTCTTCAAACGCCTTGGCATTAAAGCGTGTTACACCCGTGTGCATCTTAAAGAGGGCAGCAAGCTCAAAGAGACCTTTTTCAACCTTGGGCTCAGCGGTGCCAACGTCACCGTCCCCCATAAAGAGGCGGCCTATGAAGCGTGTGACGAAGTACGCGGTTTTGCAAAAAGGATTGGAGTAGTTAATACGCTAATCAATGAAAATGGTAAGCTTGTCGGCTACAACACTGATGCCGATGGATTTCTCTTTGCCATAGAAGCGTTTAAAGCACTGAAAAATGTCTTGATCATCGGAGCGGGAGGGACAGCCAAGGCGTTGGCACGTAAATTCAAGCTTGAGGGCTTTGAGGTCGATGTCCTTAATCGATCCGAAGGCAACCTTGTCTATTTTCAAAAAGCCGGTTTTACGACATACACCTGGGAGACATGTCCACTTCATAGCTATGACCTGATCGTCAATACGACATCTGCAGGACTCAGCGACGACTCCTATCCGGCCCCGGTTGAACTTCTAAGAGCACTTTTGGAGAAGTCTTCCTACGCGGCTGATGTCATTTATGGGAAGGAGACCCCTTTTCTAAAGCTTTGCAAGGAGCTGGGTATAACCTACAAAGACGGGGCAGACATGTTACTCGGTCAAGGTGTTCTTGCCAACAACTATTTTACAAAAGGGAAGTTTGAACTCAAAGAGATCCAAAAGATCATGCAAGAGAGCTTTGCCTTTTAATAAAAACACTCCATCTCACACTCATCAACCGAGTTGAAAGGGACAAATCCCCCCTTCCCGCTCCACTCAAAAGGCTTACAACGTTTTAGGATGGTGTCAAAATAAAACTTTCTGATCTTTTTATCTCCACTTCCGTAGAGCCCTTTGACCTGACAGATATTGTGGTAGACTTTATCGACTTTTGCCGTTGAGATATCACGGACTTTTTTACCATCATAATAGCCGGAGGGATAATACCATTCGTCCTTGGACTGATAGGGTTTGGAGAAGAGTACATAATTATCTTCACAGAGATATTTCACACGCTTCTTTTTATAATAGATTCTTTCACCTTTGCTCACCGTATGGCATTGCCCGTGATCAACTGTTTTCAATGCATAGGCATTCTTGGGAGACATACTGCATCCGCTCAAAGAGAGCAAGAGAACCGTACCCAATAGCATCCCCGCACAGCCCGGTACGATTTCTTTCAAGATCCTTGTCATACTTTCACCCTGTCTTCGAGGGCACGGCTCAGCGATAAAATATCTATGTTCTCCAGACTGACTCCTGTTGGGACTCCCTGTGCTATTCGGGTAAAGCTGACATCACATAGGCTAAGCTTGTCTTCGATAAAGAGCATGACAGCATCATTGGCGATTGATGGCGTCAGGGCGAACACGATCTCCTTGACACCCGAATTGACCATATCGACAAGGTGCGTTGAATCAAAATGGTCAAGGTTTTCCAGTACAAAATATCGGCCGTCAAAGACACCCCCTTCTTCCAGGGTCAATATATCCTTTGCATTCTCTACAATGCACAGGAGCTCTTTATTACGTCCTTCATCAGCACATATACCGCACAGTTCATCTTCGCAAAGACCGCCGCACTCCATACATTTTCGTAGACACCCCAGGGCATTCTCAATCGCGTGGGCGATCTTCATCGCCGTGAAATTGTCTTGCATGACCATATGATATGCCATTCGCGTTGCCGATTTCTTGCCGATAGTCGGCAGAGATTCCAAGGCTTCTACTAATATATTAAACTTTTCTAATCCGTGTTTCATAGCTATTATTCTACTGCGCCCTTGCTTTGAACTAGGTAATCATTAGGTACTAGCATCCAGAGTTCCAATTGCGCCTGCATCATCCCGGCCTGCTCCTTCGCCTTATCATCGGAGCCAAAG
>JBFEWT010000074.1:0-10752 GCA_041546225.1 Sulfurimonadaceae bacterium | reverse complement strand
GTACCGGGTACTGACAAAACTTACACAACTAAAGATAAAATGGTACCAAAATTCAAGCCGGGCAAAAGCCTGAAAGACCGCGTAGCTGCCGGTAAATAATACCCCTGTCGCGATTCATCGCGGCAACCCTCTCCTTTTTTTGATATAATTTACCTATTCACTGGAAATCATTTCCGGACAGGGCAGTGTAAATGGGACTCAAACTCTTCTCATCAAAAAATCATTCACTTCATGACAACACGACACAAAGCGCAGACGGACTTTTCTCACAGCTAAACTCTTTTGCCGACATGTACGGTTTTCATGTTTTTGAACAGTGCACTGTATACCATGGCAGCGACAGCGACACGCCGCAGTTACTGCTCTTTGACCCAAATCACGGGCTCTATCTCTTTGACGCTGTCGAATGGGACTACCCCTATCTGGAAAACGCCACCGTATCGCCGGCGCTGAACCCCAATACGCTGCACGATGTCAATGTCGACCACTCCAACGCATTCATCAGCCATAAACTCGACGCCATGCTGCATCATAACAGATCGCCCATCGTCAACTTTTTACACCTCAACAGACTCAAGCAGGCTGAATTCGAGAGTCTGGATGCTTCGTTTCATCACCTTCTCCCGCGGTCGCGACTCATATTCTCCGATGACACCGCCGAAATGATTAAAGAGAAGCTTTCCGCTGCACTCCCAGCTCAGCAGACGCCGCTGGATACAGATAGTATGCTCACTGCACTTTTTTTCCAGTATGCTATCCTTCCTGATACACTGCATACGCATACCCTGCTTATGAGTGATGAGCAGCGCTCCTATATCGACTATGAACTCACAGACCGGACACTTCTGCACGGAACTTACGGAAGCGGTAAAAGTACCCTGCTGCTCATGAAAGCCATTATCCAAAAGCTCAATGATCCGGCAACAACTATTACGATACTCGAGCAGTCCCATGCTTCGTGTGAATTTCTGAAGCAGCGCCTGCTTCAGGTCATCGAGTTCGCCATGCTCACCCTTGATCCGCTCTCCATAGAGATCATAACGCCCGAGCAGTTCGTCAGTAAAAACCATGCCGTCGATGCTCTGTTCTGCGACGATGCCCACCTGCTCTCGAAAAACATGGTAGAACACCTTGAGCGTATACAGGCCAGGCATGCCCTGCACTTTGCCAGCGTAGACGAGCACACGGTCGCCTATAAACCGATCAGCCTCACCCTCTCCTACCGCTGTCCCGAACGTATAAACTGCTACTGCAACGGCGAGGAACCAAGCGGTTCGGACGAAACGCTCCATATAGAACACGCTAACAGCTACATCTACACGCTGCATCTTCTGCCAAAACTGCTTGATGAAAATTCTGCAGATCAGATCCTTATTGCCGTACCCGATTGGGAGTTCGCCGAAAAACTCAAAGCTGAGATAGAAGGCTTCCTGCCCATTACTGCGACTGTATTCAACGCGGACGAACATATTCTCTACCAAAATGTCGATCAGCTTCTCATAACACACCTGGAGCATACAAACGGTCTGCAGCGCGACTATGTCATCGTGATAACGACCGACACGCAAGACAAAACATCGCCATGGCTATGCCACGCCCTCAGCCGTGCGCATAAAACGGCCTACCTGATTACCGACAATGAAATCAACAAGGAAAACAGAACATGAAAAAAATTATAAAGACAGAAGCACAGTGGCGCGAGCAGTTAGACCCGCAAGCGTATATGGTATGCCGCGAGCATGGCACAGAAGCCCCCTTCAGCGGAGCATACCATGACTATAAAGGCGACGGCGTCTATACCTGTATCTGCTGCGGTACCCCGCTTTTCGATTCGGACGCAAAGTTCAACTCAGGTACCGGATGGCCAAGCTTTTACGAGACGATCGATGACGAAGCCATAGCCGAAAAAAGCGATACCAGTTACGGCATGGTAAGGACCGAGGTACTCTGCGCCGTATGCGACGCACACCTTGGGCACCTCTTTGAAGACGGCCCGGCACCGACGGGGCTGCGTTACTGCATCAACTCCGTCTGCCTTGGTTTTGAAGCGCGTTAAAAGTTGAACTCTGCACCGATGGCGTAGTCATTGATCATCTCGCCAAGGTTGGTGTAGTCGATAAAGAGCGAAACATGCGGAGTCACCCTAAACGCGGCAAGCAATCCGGTTGAAAACCCTATATTGCGTGAGTGTACACTCTCATTGTCCCCCAGGTTTGGTGCGATGACACCGAAACGCGGACGCACCGTGACAGGGACCTTAGGCAGTGCGATATCGTACGTCGCATAGGTCGCCAGGGTCAAAATATCCGCTTTTTTCCCGTTATACTCCGGATCTATGAGCGAAGCGGTCATCTCCACTTCTACCCCCAGGTTTTGCATCACCGAGTCAAGCTTCTTGCCCCCTTTAATCAGCAGGCCGACCCCGTTGTCCTGGTTTTTTGGTACCGCTTCCACAGCCACACCCGTTCCTACATAAAACCCGCCAAGCTCCGATACCGCTTCTTTCGCATAAAGAGTATGCGCCATACCCACCGTCACCAACACGCTTATTACTATTTTCAGCATCTGCAATCCTTTGGAAATTCTGTTTCCCATTGTACGCTATAATCGTTAACAAAAAAAAGGACCTTACCCCATGCGATACCTTGGCGCACTCTTTTTACTCCTCGCAGTGACACTCCTCAATGCAGCCGAACCGGCAAAACACAGCACCGTAATCCTGGAAACGACACAGGGACAGATCGAGCTTGAGCTCTACAACGACACCGCACCGCTTGCTGTGGAGAACTTCACTACACACGTCAAGAACGGCTACTACAACGGTATCGTCTTTCACCGCATTATCAAGAACTTCATGATCCAGGGCGGCGATCCGACCGGTACCGGCCGCGGCGGCGAGTCCATCTGGGGCAAATCGTTCAAAGATGAGTTCGAAGGCAAGCGTGTCTTTGACAAACCGGGCATCCTCGCTATGGCCAACGCAGGCCCGCACACCAACGGAAGCCAGTTCTTCATCACGACCAAACCGACACCGTGGCTAAACGGCAACCACACCATCTTCGGCAGAGTCGTCGGCGGCATGGAGAATGTCACAAAACTCGAAAACGTACCGACGTCCGGCCGCAGAGGCGGCGACCGCCCTCTTCAGGAACAGAAGATCATCAAAGCATACCTCAAATAACCCGGGGCGGCTCAATGCGAGCTTGCCTTTTCCCGATTTAGACTACCTAACCTCCCCCCTTTAGCCTGTCATGATGTTTTATGAGTATAATCGCTGAAAAACTCTGACAGGAGCGTCTCTTTATGGCGATAGACTACTACAATGCCGGCATGAATGCCTACCAGGCCGGAAACTATACAGAAGCCTACGAGTGGCTTATACAGGGCGAGGATGACCCGCGCTGCGACTATGCCCTGGGTGTACTCTACTACAACGGACAGGGCCTTGAACGCAATTTCAAAAAGTCCACCGAACATTACGCAAAAGCTGCCGAGGCGGGTATCGTACCCGCACAGGTCAGTGCCGGCTTTGCCTATGCTAACGCCATGGGTGTCCCCGAGGACTTCGACAAAGCCGCCTACTTCCTCAAAATGGCGGCAGAGGCCGGCGAACCGGCGGCCAAGATAACCCTTGGAGAGATCTATGCCAAAGGCTTTGGCGGCGGCAGCCGCAAAGAGGCGGCAAAACTGATACGCGATGTTCTTGCAACGGGAAGCTCCGAAGAGGCGATGGATATCTACAGCAGATACGAACTTCATAAAGTCTAATCAAAGTGATAATCTGACATAATCTCGTAACCAATTTGTAACCTTTGGAGCAGACATGTTGTCAAAAGAAAACCTCTTCTTCGGCGGAATCCTAGCCGCTGCCAGTATTATCTTCCTCTTTTGGGGATATAGCCAAGTCGAAAGCCACTACGGCCTCTTCATCCTTGCATCGATCTTCGGTATTTTCATGGCCTTTAACATTGGCGGCAACGACGTCGCCAACTCGTTTGGAACCAGCGTAGGTGCCAAGACACTGACCATTAAACAGGCCCTGCTTATCGCAGCCATCTTTGAGATCAGCGGTGCGATGCTTGCCGGCGGCGAGGTTACCAAGACCATACGCAAAGGTATTGTCAATATCAACGGCCTCGATTTTGACCCGATGCTCTTCGTCTTTGTCATGATGGGCTCCCTGCTTGCTGCGGGAACCTGGCTGCTCTTCGCTTCCAAGCGCGGTCTCCCTGTCTCCACGACACACTCCATCATCGGCGGTATCGTCGGCGGTTCTCTTGCACTCGGAGCTGTCGTAGCCACCGGAGACCAGAGTCCCATGGAGATGGTCAACTGGAACAAGATCGGTATGATCGCACTGAGCTGGGTACTCTCTCCTCTGCTGGGCGGTCTGCTCTCCTATGCGATCTACTGGTACCTGAAAAAGTATATTCTCGACTATAACGAGCATGTCGAATCCGAAATCGACCATGCAAAGTCCGAGTGCGATGCCCTTCAGATGAAGATCGCCAACGAAGAGGCTTCCGAAGCAGAAAAAACGGAACACGCACAGAAGTGCAAAAACCTCGAATCCCTTAAAAAGAAACCGAGTGCTTTCTATGCGATACGCAAACACGTTCCTATCATCACCGCTTTCGCCGTCGCGATCCTCTCGGGAATGCTTCTGTTCAAGGGGCTTAAAAAGCTCAAGTTTGAGTTCTCCACCTTTGAGACACTGCTGATGATCATGGCTTTCAGTGCCCTTGCTTACGGTATCAGCTACGCATTCGTCAAAGTCATGCGCAAAGACTCGCCGAAAAAAGCGACTATCCGCGTGTTCAGTTTCTTGCAGATCTTGACCGCTTCGGCCTTTGCTTTCAGCCACGGTGCGAACGACATCGCAAACGCCATCGGACCGTTTGCGGCGATCATCGATGTACTGGCTACAGGCGAGATCAGCTCCAAAGCCCCAATTCCGGCTATCGCCATGGCTACCTTCGGTATTGCCCTGGTTGCGGGTCTGTGGTTCCTCGGTAAAGAGGTCATCAAGACCGTCGGTACCCGTCTCGCCGAGATCTTCCCGGTCACAGGTTTTGCTGCGGAACTGGGCGCCAGCGCGGTCATTCTGGCTGCGACGAAACTGGGTATTCCGGTCTCCTCGACACACATCCTCATCGGTGCGGTCATCGGTATCGGGGTACTCAACCGCGATGCCAACTGGAAACTGATGAAGCCGATCGCCATGGCATGGGTCATCACCCTGCCGGTCGCAGGTATCATGTCGGCCATATTCTTTTTCATCCTCAAAGCGCTGTTTGCAGTCTAAATAAGACTGCGCAGTGCCCTGCACCCGCTTCTTCGCCTCTATTTATCCCACCTCTAATCATATTTCGCTATAATCTAACCTATTATTACTACTCTATTTTAGGAATCAGATGATCGACTTAAAACTGCTGCAAAAAGATTTTGATCATGTCAGCGCACAGCTTCAGCGTAAAAAAGTGGATGCGGCGCTCATAGCCGACGTCAAAGTCAAAAACGAACTGCTTAAATCCGCCAAAGCGGCGCTTCAGGAGGCGCAGGCGCTTCAGAACGAGAAGAGCAAACTCTTCGGCCAGTACAAACGCGAAGGCAAAGACATCACCGAGCTCAAAGCCGAAGTGGATGCCAATAAAGTACTGCTGGTTGAGCTTCAGGAGAGTGAACGCGAAGCAGAAGAGGCGCTCACATCACTTGTCATGGGCATTCCCAACCTTCCCGATGAGAATGTACCCGACGGTGCGGATGAAGAGGATAATGTCGAAATCGCCAAGGTGCTTGAACCGCGCGCGTTCGACTTTGAGCCTAAAGAGCATTGGGATCTCGGCGAACGCAACGGCTGGATCGATTTTGAACGCGGCGTTAAAGTCGCCAAAAGCCGTTTCAGCGTCCTGACCGGGACGGGTGCACGCCTGGAGCGCGCGCTCATCAACTTTATGCTTGATTTTAACCGCGAGCGCGGCTTTGAGGAAGTAAGCGTACCGCAGCTGGTCAACCAGCGCGCCCTTGAAGGGACCGGACAGCTTCCCAAGTTTGCCGATGACCTCTACAAGGTCGAAGATGATGAGCTTTACCTCATTCCTACCGCCGAAGTGCCGCTGACGAACCTCTACCAGGATGAGATCCTCAGCAGCGATGCACTGCCGCTGAAAATGACGGGTTACACTTCATGTTTCCGAAAAGAGGCAGGTTCAGCAGGACGTGATACCCGCGGTATGATCCGCCAGCACCAGTTTCATAAAGTAGAACTGGTCGCCATAACCAAAGCCGAAGAGAGTGACAAGGTCTTTGACGAGATGGTCGCATGCGCTTCGGACCTGCTCAGCGCGCTCGGCCTGCCGCACCGCCTTGTAAACCTCTGTACCGGCGACCTCGGTTTCGGCGCGGCAAAAACCGTCGACCTCGAAGTGTGGCTTCCTGGACAGGGGAAATACCGCGAGATCAGTTCGGTATCCAATACCCGTGACTTTCAGGCAAGACGTGCGAAGATCCGCTACAAAGAGGGGAAAAAGAATCAGCTGGTACATACGCTTAACGGCTCCAGTCTGGCTGTCGGACGTACAATGGTCGCGATTATGGAGAACTTCCAAAACGCGGACGGTTCTATAACCATTCCAGACGCACTTAACAAGTATCTCTGACATAAAAGGTGATTGATGGCGCAAGAGCAAGATGAAATAGTCATTATTGACGAAGCGGAGGCCGCAGGTTTTGCGAGCACCCATGAAGAGCAGGCAGCTACAGAAGTAAAAGCTGCCCGAAAGTTCCCGCTCATCCCTGCGCTTATCTTCGTCCTTCTGGCCATCATCACCGCTGCTGTCGTCATCATCATCACTGCCGAAGAACCTCCCCAGGAAGCACCTACGTTCTATGATGTGGAGAGCAAACTTTCCGAAAAAGAAGCAGCCGAACCGATCGAGTCAAGCCGCCTTGAGAAGATGATAGCCAAGGCGAACTACCTCTATACCAGCGGCAATAAAGAAGAGGCCCTCCGACTCTATGAGCGCATCGCACTCTACAGCGAAGCGATATCGCAATACAACCTCGGTGTTGCCCAGCTCAAAGAGGAGCAATACGCAACGGCCCTCTCCACCTTCAAAAAAGCGATCACCAAGGGTGAGAACCGCTGCGTAAGCGCCATCAATGCCGCTGTCTGCTCTTTGCATCTGGGTAACCGTGACAACTTTGAATATTACATTGACCTGGCACACGCCTACCTGCCCTATGAAAGCGATTCGCCGCTGTATTCCTACTACTACGCACTCATCAACTACTACAAGGGCAATTACCTCGAAGCGCTCAGCGCACTGAAACATCCGACCTCAAGCGAGTATGAAAAAGTGCAGCGTCAGCTGACGGCCAAAATAACAGCGCTGCTGGGAGACCGTTATGCCGCCATCAGTGCACTTGAGAGCCCTTATGAAGAACTTGATGCTTTCAGCCTCGGGCTTCTCTACGCCAACATAGGTGATCTCAGTCTCGCCAGGAACTACCTCTCGGATGCCATCATACAAGGCACCGATGCCATCAATGAGCAGCTTGCACTCAGTTATGTCTACATCAAGTCAGGTCAATCCGCAGAGGGAGGAAAACTGCTTAAAACGCTTACCGATATGTATGGCGAGCAGGTCTACCGTCCCTACCCGGTCCGTGTATTTTTGAAACGCTCGCTTTTTGAACCTTCGGCAGCACAGCATTACTATCGCAACAACATTGCAAAAAAGAGGGAATTCATCTACCAGAAACTTTTCTATTTTGCACCCTACAAAGTCTTCAATGCCGAACAGACGATCAGTTACATCCGAAAAGGGAATGCCAATATCTATATTGACGATATCAGCAGTGCCAAAGAGTACCTGAAAAAGAGTTCGCATACCTCCAAGATCAATTACGGTATTGCCCAGGCTATCCAGAAAGCACTCTCTTTCCGCCTTCGTGACGCCAACACGCAACTGCATACTCTGCTTGAACTCTATCCCAAGCACTCCATTCTCAACTACAACCTGGGGCTTACCTATGCACAGATGGGCGATATGGTCAATGCCTACAAATATTTCCTGCACGCATACCATCTCGATGCGAACAACTACCTTGCGGGGATCTTTGCCATCATGGCTTCAGACGTTACAGGAGACAGCAATCCCAAGCTTATCGATATACTTAAAGAGAACCTCTCCGAAGAGAGCGGGGATGAAGAGTTTGAGTTCTATCGTACACTGCTTAACATCTATAGCAACAACTTCATAGGCGGCCTCTCATGGCTTGAGAACGATTATGAAGAGCGCCCGCTGTATCTGATGATGAAGATACTTATTGCAACACAGGTCGATAAATACGATATCGCCCAGCAAGCCTCCGAAAAGCTCTCTTACCTGCTGCCAAACGATATTTTGCCGCACCTGATCTACATAGAGACCCATTTCGACGAATTAAAAGAGAAAGCCTATGCAAAAAGTGTGCAGGCCTATCTAAACAAACAGCAGCTCAACTATGAGGATCTCTATTACGGTCCCTACATCACGCGCTACCTCTACACACAGACTGCACTGATGACCGGCCACCTCTACCCGCTGAGAATGCAACTCAAACACAAACTGGAGACCACAACGAAATCCTCTGCCGACATCGTTCAGTCTCTCGCTTTGGCGTCCTTGTATAACCAGGAGTTTGAAGAGGCCTATGTCCTTTACAACCAGCTCATCGATGACTACAAGATCCGCGACCCGCAGACGCTGTTCCTCGGTGCGGTCGCCTCAACCGGTTCAGAGCACCATGCCAATGCCATTGCCCTTATGGAACTTGCAAAAATGAAAAACCCGCGTTACAAAGAGACAAGGTATGCCCTGGGCCTTCTTTATCTTCAGATGAAGAACAACCATGGTGCCGCCATACAGCTTCAGAGCGTTGGGAACGGCGGTTTCGTCTCGGAATACTTTAACTTTGAAATAGACACCGACGCGCTGCTTTTTGAAAAGCAGCGCTCAGATGCGCAATAAGAAATTATTTAAGAAGTTTTGAACGTTTGAAAAGATTGACGGCCATGCGTATCGGGCCGTACAGAAGATAGAGTGTGAAGACAAGGGCGAAACCCTCGATCGGGTAGATAAAGATAACAGAAGCGATCAGCAGCATGACACTCAAAAGACGCAGCATGTTTCTCGGCTGAAAATTGATCTTCTTAAAACTCGGATAGCGAATATTACTCACCATTAAAAGTGCCAGCAGCCCGCTAAAGAGAAGCACAAGCACCGAATACTCCTGCAAAGACGCGTAACGCTCAAAAAGGAGTACCATTATGGCGATAACGACGGCAGCCGTGGGAATAGGTATGCCGATAAAGACAGAGGGTTCTGTCTTGGCAGTCATAATGTTAAAGCGGGCCAGACGTATCGCGCCGAAAATAACGAATATCGCGCTGGCGACAATACCGAAACGGCCAAAATCATGCCCTGCGTACATATAGATAAGCAGTGCCGGAGCGACCCCGAAGGAGACGATGTCCGCGAGGGAGTCAAACTCCACGCCAAAGCGGCTGCAGGTATTGGTCAGACGTGCGACACGTCCGTCGAGGCCATCAAAGATAAGTGCCAGAAAGATAAGCCATGCGGCCTTCTCGAACTCGCCGTTGATGGCTGCTGCCATACTGACAAAGCCCGTGAAAATGCTTGCGGCGGTAAAGAGGTTAGGCAGAACATAGGCGAACTGCTTGGGACGCGAGGACTTATTGCTCATCTGTCGTAGAGAAGTAACCCATCAGGGTCTCACCGGCACTGACCGTATCGCCGACATGCAGACTGATGCGGCAATTCGCCGGCAGATAGATAGTCGTGACACCTTTGATCATCACACCGTAACGCCCGCCCTGTGCACTCTTATGCTCAGGATGTGCGGTGATGACGATGCCAGCGGGATTGCGTTCAATCAGATGCTCTACGAACATCTGTTCACCTGACGTTCCCGTAAACTTGAGCGTTGCTTTCTCATTGAGCTCTTTTGCAAGAGGGTTTTTAAGATCCAGCCGCGCACCGCGGGTGATCGCCACATCGCTCACGTCCGACTCGAAAGGAACACGCAGAACAGAGGTGTCCATAAACCCCGAAGCGATCTCGATCTTGTAGCACGGCTCATCGCAGAGTTCGCATGATTCGATCGACTCGATTGCCGTAACCGTACCGTCGGCCACACTGACAATGCTGCCCGTTTGATAGTAAGGAACGATGCGCTCCGGGTTTCGGTAGACAAACCCGATAAAAAGAAATGCCAAAAAACTCAGCAGCTGCAAAAAACCGGCACCCATCAAGCTAAAGAGTACAAAAACGGCAAATGCAATACCCAGAGCACTCCAGCCGGCACGCGCTATGATGAATGTATCACTGTTCATCTTTTTGCTCCGCTTCGTCAGTTACATCACTCTCAGCTTCGTCCTCTTCTTTCGCATCTTCTTTACCGCGTGGCTGAAGCTTGCTTTCAAGACCGTTTTTCTTTTCAAATGCATCGATGATATCGTATACCTGCGCACCGGTGATGTTCTCTTTCTCATACAGCAGTTCCACCATGTTTTCAATGGCATCGCGGTACTCTTCGAGCCGGGCTACCACAGCGTTGTAATGTTCGCTCAACGTCTGCTTGATAAACTGGTCCATATCTTCAGCCATCTTCTCGCTGTATTCTCTTGCCTGAGCCATACCGCCGCCGAGGAAGGAGTTACGCTGTTTTTCAAGGACCATCAACCCG
>JBFEWT010000137.1:0-4945 GCA_041546225.1 Sulfurimonadaceae bacterium | reverse complement strand
GTGCAAAAGTCGGTATCGCAGTCGCTGGCGCTACAGTCGACGCAATCTATACAACTGTTAACGACGGTACTGTAGGTGTTGTCAATGTCGGTACAGGTGTTAAGACACCGCTTTACTCACAGCTAATCGGCAACCAGACTTACATCAGCTCTGACAACAGCACAATCGTTGTTAAAGCGGGTTATGACATGGGTGAGTTCGGTGCGATCACTGTTGCATACGATATGACTACAGACAACAGAGACGCTGCAGTAGCAGAGGACTATACTGAACTAGACGTAGTCTACAAAGTCAAAGCTGGCGGCGTTCAGTACTTTGCGGCATATGTGAACCAAAGTGTTGATGAGGTAGGTGCTGCTTCTAAAGACAACGCAAAAGTTCGTCTATGGGGCAGCTACGCGTTCTAATCTGTCTGACAGATTACGCGCAGCTTACACCTGACACCTGTCAGGTCCCGTCATATGTGCGTCTGACGCACGTATGACATCTTTCTTGTTCGGAGCTCTCTTCTTAAAGGGGGCCTTTGTTCAAATTTTGTCATACAGAGAGAAGTCGACCGCTTCTCTCTGTCCTTTCCATTTCCCCTATGTATTTCTACAATTATTCATTATCAGACATGATCACGCTTCTTGGCGCTTTATTGACGCGTAGACTCCTCTAAAATGTGTTACAATTCGTACACAAAAGTCGAAGGAAAGTTGAATGAAAAGATTGATGTTATCGTTGGCGCTCGCGCCGCTGTTTATGGGAGCGAGTGTGAGCGTGAGTGCGGCAGAGAGCTTTGAGCTTTTCAGCGATGCCAAGTTCTCCGGTCAGATCCGTCCGCGCTACGAGTTCGCCCAGATAGTGAGCAACGGCGTAGATGCGGGCAATGCGGCGACCATGCGTACGACACTCGGCATGGGCGGCAAACTGCTTGATTCCAAAGCGCTTAACGGCTATTTTGAACTGACCAGCGTCAACAACTTCGGGTATGACAAATACAGCACGGCACCGGGCGGGATGTACGATGTCGTAGAGGACCCTTCGCAGGCGCGTATCGGGCAGGCGTATGTTGACTATACGACAGGCACTACGCTATTACGTGCGGGACGCCAGATCATCAACCTGGACAATGAACGTTTCATCGGCTCGCATGACTGGCGCCAGATGCCGCAAAGCTTCGATGCTATTACATTGGTCGACAATCACCTTGAGTTTACGACCCTGACAGCGGCATATGTCGCCAAAGTCAACGGCGTCAACGGTTCTATGGAGACAGGTTCAGCCGTATTCAATGCGGCTGTGCAGACCTCTGAAGATGCCGTGTTTAACGTCTATGCTTATATGCTTGCTTCCATTCACGACACATACGGTACAAGCCTGAGCGGCAAAGGCGGCCCGGATGAGATGAAATACAGCTACCGTCTCGAGTATGCGATGCAGTCAGATGCTTCGCTGGAGTACAGGACCAGTGGTGTCAAAGCCGATTCGAACTACATGAACTTCGACCTTGCCCTTAATGCCGAGGGCGTGATCCTGGGCGGCGGCTACGAAGCGTTCGGCGGTACAGACGGCACGGACGGCAAGACGGCGTTCTCTGCTCCGCTGGGTTCGCACCATGCGTTCAACGGTTGGGCTGATGTCTTTACCGACAAGCCTGCGGGCGGACTGCAGGACACCTCTGTGCGTGTAGGCTACCAGTCAAAGAGCCTTGGCAAGCTCATGGGTGTCTACCACATCTTTGCAGCTGAAAAAGCCATGGCGACAGCCTCAGGCACCAGCAAAGACCTTGGCAGCGAGATCGATGCAGTCTATGTCATGCAGATTGACGGGACACCGGGTGTCAGCATCTCAGGCAAAGCGGCATTCTACAGCAAGAGCGACATCATCGGCTACACTAACGATGTCACAAAATACTGGGTACAGCTCGATTACCAGTTCGAGACAAAATAATCTACAGGTATCCGGAACGTCATATCCGGATATCAAGATTGCCTAAAAGAAATTTTTCTCCCATGTCACACTATGAATCCTCACAGCAATATTTTGCTACCCTTTCATTATATAATCTCCATAAGGACCCTATGTGCTAATTGACAGCTATGGCCGTACTGTTGACTATCTGCGTGTTTCAGTCACGGAGCGCTGTAATTTCAGATGCCAGTACTGCATGCCTGAAAAACCCTTCTCATGGGTTCCCAAAGAGAACCTCCTCAGCTTTGAAGAGCTGTTTGAGTTCATCAAGGTCACGATAGACGAAGGGGTGAAGAAGATCCGCATTACCGGCGGTGAACCGCTGCTGCGCGAGGGACTCGATAATTTCATCAGGATGATCTGCGACTATGCCCCGGATATCGACCTTGCCATGACAACGAACGCATACCTGCTAAAAGGGCTGGCGCAACGCCTTAAAGATGCAGGGCTAAAGCGTATCAATGTCTCCATCGACACGTTGAAACCGGATGTCGCCGAACAGATCGCTAAAAAAGATGTGCTCGCCAATGTCCTCGCCGGTGTGGAAGAAGCGCTTAAAGTGGGTCTGAAGGTCAAAGTGAACATGGTACCGATGAAGGGGCTCAATGACGCAGAGATCCTCGATGTTCTGGAGTACTGCAAAGAACGCGGGATGAGTGTGCGTTTCATCGAGTATATGGAGAACGTCCATGCCGAAGTGGATATCAAAGGGATGCAGAGCGAAGAGCTGCTTGCCATTATCGGCTCGAAATACGACTTCGAAGACGAAGGCTTTGACGGCCACTCCCCTTCGCACTACTACACGACAAGCGAAGGCTACCGGTTCGGTATCATCGAACCGCATAAAGATGACTTCTGTACGAAGTGCAACCGCATACGTCTTACCGCCGAGGGCTACCTGATACCCTGCCTCTATTTTGATGAAGCGATGAGCATCAAAGACGCGGTACAGAAAGGGGACATCAAAACGGCTGCTGCGGTCTTGAAAGAGGTCATCCGTACAAAACCGGAGAAAAACCGCTGGAGCGAAGATGACGGCGAAGCTTCTACGAGAGCTTTCTATGAGACAGGCGGTTAAGCATGCTCTATCTCGTTGAACACTTTTACTCGATACAGGGAGAAGGGCGCTATACCGGTGTGCCGTCGCTCTTTTTCCGTTTTGGCGGCTGCAACATGCGCTGCGAAGGCTATGGCTGCGTAGAGACCGCGCCGCAGGGGCATAACGTCATCGGATGCGATACGGTCTACGCTGTCGACAAAGAGACGTTTGGCAAGAGCTGGCAAACGGTCTTCGAGATCCAGCCCATCATCAACATCATGAAGAGCTATGAGCTGCCTGAAAAGGTCGATGTCGTCTTGACCGGAGGCGAGCCGCTGCTCTATGCGGACAATGTCCTTTTTATCGCTTTCATCAAGTACCTGATACATCACGGGCACCGTGTGACTTTCGAGACCAACGGTACGATCCCGGTGGATTTTGAGGCAAACCCTGTCTACAAAGAGTGTGTTTTCGCCCTCTCGGTCAAACTCTCCAACTCAGGCGAGATCCGGGCCAAGCGGCTCAAACCGAAAGTGATTCACAGTATCGTCAAGCATGCGAAAGAGTCTTTCTTCAAGTTTACCGTCGATGAAAAACATCTTGATGCGGGTCTGGAGAAGGAGATCGCAGAGATCGCGCAGCTCGCACCTTCGGCACAGGTCTACTGTATGCCGCTCGGCGGCAGCAAGCGCGAAGTCGAATCCAACACCGAAGCGGTCATCGAATTTTGCAAAAAACGCGGCTATACCTACAGCGACAGGCTTCATATACGCATCTGGGATGCCAACCGGGGGGTCTGATGATCATACGCAAACTGTTCAAATTTGAAAATGCCCATATCGTCCGCGGATGCAGCTCGCATCGCTGCCGCGCATCACTGCACGGACACTCGTACAAGGTCGAAGTCCTGTTCGAGTCTGACTACCTTGACAACGGCCAGATGGTCTATGATTTCGGTCTTACCAAACAGCACATCAAAGAGCTCATCGACAGTTTTGACCACGGGGTGACACTCTGGAGCGGTGACGATGCGGAATACATCGAAGATATGAAAAAACACTCCGAACGCTGGGTAGAGTTGCCGGTATCGCCTTCGGCAGAGCAGTTTACACGGGTCATCTTCATCATGGTCGATGCATTGCTGAAACTGACAAACATGGTCAACGGCGAACAGGGCGTACGCCTGCACAGTGTCATCGTACATGAGACCGACACAGGCTATGCACAGGGCTTTGAAGCCGATGCATACTCGGAAAAGATGGGACAAATAGCCCTTGGCGATCTGCATTTCAGCGAGGGCGTAAAAGCGGAATGGAGCGATCCTGAGTTGTGGGATAAAATTAAAGAAGGGCATCTGTTCAACAACCCTGAACGGGTCTGAGACCTTTGCATCCACATGGTTTGGTCTGGTTTCCGCAAGCACAACACGGCACATTTTAATCCTCTTTTTGCCGTCAAATACCAATGAAAAAACTTCAAACCGATGGAAATAATTGCGTAAAAAAGTCTAGAATAAGGCAAAATATATCAAAAAAATGTGATATATTTTAAACTTTCCTTCCCTCTACCTATTTGTTTACCCGCATAAAATATAATTAAATTTTAATTTTTATCGAATGTACAATTATAATATGATAGAATAATTGTAAGGTGTGAACTCCTCTTTGCTGAAATGTTGTAAAGAGTGTTTATATTAATGTGTTACTTATTTGTTACAATAATTGCACTGAAGTGTATGTAGCTTCTGAGGATTGTTTTTTACTGGATAGGGCCTAAAATACGGATGACTTTATTTTCAAAACTTCTTTTTTCCCTTTGTCTGTTGAGTGCCCTGGAGTCCCTTGCCGGGACGATAGTAGGCTCAAAGCATGACTTGAGCATAAGCAATGAGCATGGTCCGGAGATGAGTGCGAGCAAAGAGATCTGCGTGTTCTGCCACACGCCGCACGC
>JBFEWT010000048.1:0-14601 GCA_041546225.1 Sulfurimonadaceae bacterium | reverse complement strand
TTTCTGCGTTTTTGAGTTTGATCGTATTTTCGCGGGTGACTTTTACATTATGAAGCTCTTTATACTCTTTAGAGAGGAAGCTGGCATGCAAACCTTCTGCATAATCCAATGACCAGAAGGTGACCGGGTAGGCCATCGCTGCGACAAGTGATGCTGCTGTGATCATAATCAGTTTTCCGCTGTCGCGCTGCATGAACGCCGGCGGGCGGTGGTATGTACTGAAGTTACACTCATAGCGATCTTCCGGATCAAGCTGTGTATACAGATGCATGAGTGCATGGATCTGGTCAACATAGAACGCTTCACTTTCAAAACCGTAGTCAAAATCAAACTGGGAAGAGGTCAGTCCAAGGTATGTTTGCGAATATTCATCAAGGCCGGTAATAGTGCCGATCTGTGAACCAAGGTAGATCTGGTCGATTCTTTCGATCTCAAATGCGCGCTTCGCATAGGTCATTACATCATTGATATGTAAGAAGATCTCACCGAAGAGTTTAATCAGGTATTTTTGATATTCTGTATTGCCTGAGCTGAGACCTTCTTTGGAAAGAAGCTCCAAAAAGACCTCGTGAGAGAGCTGCTCGCCCAGAAGTTCGCAAAAGCGTTCATGCATCTGTTTGAATGAGAACTTCAGGGATTTCGTATAGATGAACTCCTGCTCATTATAGATGGTGAAGAAGGCGTCGTTATCCTGAAAATAGAGATAACAGTGGACACCGTGATCTTCGATAATCTCTTTGGTATAAAGCGATTTTATGAGAAGCGGAACAGGAAGAATCTGGTCGATGTACTTGAGTTTTTCGACAGGTTCTGCGAACTCCTCTTCCATTGTTAGAGGATCTACGACAAAAACGTGAAAAGAGCGGTTGCTTTCATCGAGACTCGGTGACTCGACATACTGAATTTGGTACTCGATCGCCATATCCAGTGCAAGTTCATCATATACTTTATTCTCAAGCGCATCAAAAATATCTTCTTCAGGGATGTTTTTGCTGATTTCGACCAGCGCCGTTATAAAGCTTTTTGTATTTAAGTATGATATCGCATACTGTTCTTTAGAAAAGGCTGGATTGGCTTCGGGCGTGAGGCGGTTCTGCTTACCAGTGAAGTAAGTACCCTTGTAGGGGTTGACTGAAATGACACTGGAAAAGGTTTGTGGGGCTGTTTTATCCATCGTCCATAATCCTATCTGATAATGTTCTTTTTACCTTCTATACAATGCTGCAAAGAACGCTAAATTGAATTGTATATTACCTCTATATCGGCATACACACTCTATCTCTTTAGATTTTAGCGGAATAAAACTTAAAGGAATTCTTATAAAGGGTTTATTTTGACAATATTTATTGTTTTATTTAGTTGCGGCTGTGTTTTGGGACGCAAAATGCGGGTAGAATGCACGAATAAGGCGGTAGCAGCGATCAGCTGTAACCGATATCGCTGAGGAACTCTTTGTCGTTTGTCCAGTTCTTTTTAACGGAGACAAAAAGATCGAGATAGACTTTTTTGTCGATCAGTTTTTCGATTTTCTGTCGGGAACTCTGGCCGATGCGCTTGATCGCACTGCCCCCTTTGCCGATGATAATCCCTTTTTGACTGTCTTTTTCGATAATAATAGTCGCACGGACCCTTTCTACCGGTCCGTCCTCTTCAATCTTATCGATAAGTACATCGGAAGCATAAGGGATCTCGTCACTGATGTTTTCGAAAATCGCTTCACGGATGAATTCGCGGTAGATATCGCGCAGCATCTCCGTTGTAAGATCATTCGGATCATAGAGATAGGGAGATTCGTCCAGGTTTTTGGCAATGACATCCAGCAGATCCTCACGTCCTACCCCTTTGGTGACTGAGAGGGGGATAAGCGCTTCAAAGTGATCGGAAAAGTCATTGTACTGTTGAATCCGTTTAAAGAGTTTCTCCTGCGGGACCTGGTCGATTTTACTGAGCACGATAATATGCTTTTTATTTGTCTTATAGAGTGTGAGGAATTTTTCGTAGTGTTCGGTGGTGTCGGTGACCGGCGCAAGGTAAACGACGATATCGCAATCACCGATCGCTTTGAGTGCCTCTTCGAGCATAAACTGGTTCAGCAGGCGCTCTTTTTCATGCAGACCCGGGGTGTCAACGAAAATGATCTGGTCATCATGGTGCATGACAATGGCGTTGACACGTTTGCGTGTCGCATTCGCTTTTTGGCTGACCATGGAGATCTTCTCGCCGAGCAGCCAGTTCATTAATGTGCTTTTACCCGCATTCGGGCGTCCGACGAGTGCGACAAATCCTGCTTTGCTCATAGTGTTTCCTTAAAGTATATAACGTGCAAGATCTTCATCTTCCACGACGGCGTCGAGTTTGTCATGGACAAGTTCCTCGGTAATGGTCACGCTCTCACCGCGGTGCTGTTCGGCACTGAAGCTGATCTCTTCGAGAATGTTTTCCATGACGGTGTGCAGACGGCGTGCGCCGATGTCTTCGGTCTTTTCATTTGCCTGGTGGGAAAGCTTTGCGATCGCCTTTATGGCGTCGTCATCAAACTTCAACGTGATGCCTTCGACGGCAAGGAGTGCTTCGTATTGGCGCAGAAGAGAGCTTTTCGTCTGGGTCAGGATACGGTAAAGTGCCTCTTCCGTTAAAGACTCAAGTTCTACGCGCAAAGGAAAACGCCCCTGCAGTTCGGGGATAAGGTCGCTTGGTTTACTGACATGAAACGCACCTGCGGCGATGAAAAGGATATGATCGGTTTTCACGGGTCCGTATTTTGTCGTGATGGTCGAGCCCTCGACGATAGGAAGCAGGTCGCGCTGGACTCCCTCTTTGCTCGGGTCATTGCGGCCTTCGCTTTTTGCGCTGACGGCGATCTTGTCTATCTCGTCGAGGAAGACGATACCGCCTTCGCTGGTACGTTTAAGCGCCTCTTGTTTGATCGCTTCCATATCAAGAAGTTTTTCGGTAGCTTCGGCACGCAACAGTTTTTTGGCCTCTTTTACCTTGATCTCTTTTTTCTGTCCGTCTTTGGAGAGGGTACTGAACATCTGCGAGAAAGACTCTTGTACTTTCGCCATCTCCGGCGGCATGTTGGTATCGTTGAACTCGATGCCGAGTTTGGGCAGCTCTATCTCGATGACTTTGTCGTCCATATCGCCGTTGATCACACGCTCTTTCATCCGCTCTTTGGAGTTTGCATACTCCTCTTTTTTACTCTCTGAGGCCAGGGAGGGAAGCGGCGGGAGAAGTTTCTCGACGATCTTGTTGAGGATGTACGCCTCGATGGATGCCTGGTTGTTCTCTTCGTACTCGGATTTGACAATGGTGACAGCGGTCATGACTAGATCGCGTATCATCGATTCGACATCCCTGCCCACAAAACCGACTTCGGTGTATTTGCTCGCTTCGACTTTGATGAAAGGAAGGCCCATCATCTTCGCAAGCCGGCGTGAGATCTCGGTTTTTCCCACACCGGTAGAACCGATCATGAGAATGTTTTTCGGCATGACCTCGTCTTGAAGCTCGTCACTGAGCTGCATTCGGCGGTAGCGTGTACGAAGGGCAAGCGCGATCACTTTTTTGGCGCGATCCTGTCCGATGACATATTCGTCAAGGTAGTCGACGACCTGCTGTGGCGTGAGATTCATGAAGCGGTGTCCCCTAGTGTCAACGTCTTGATTTCGTGATTGGTGTAGATGCAGAGGTCTGCAGCGATTGACAGGCTCTCTTTGACGAGGGCTTCTTCATCCATTTTGGCATGCTGCTTCAGTGCGCGTGCGGCAGCAATGGCATAGTTGCCGCCGCTTCCGATAGACGCTATCGCACCGTCTTCGGGTTCGACGACATCACCGTTTCCGGTCAAAATAAAGATATGTTCGCGGTTGAGAACGATCATCATCGCTTCGAGCCGTCTGAGGATCTTGTCTTTGCGCCACGCTTTGGAGAAGTCGATGACCGCTTTGACAAGGTCGCCTTTGCGTTGGGTCAGCTGTTCTTCGAACATGTCAAAAAGGTTGAAAGCATCCGCTGTAGAACCGGCAAAACCGGCAAGGATCTGACCCTGGTGAAGCGTACGGATTTTGGTTGCGTTGTTTTTAAGTACGGTATTTCCGAATGTCACCTGTCCATCACCCCCGATAACGGCTTTATCCGGTCCCTTGTAGGCAAGTATGGTGGTGGCGTCGAACATTACTCGCCCTTGATCTCTACATGCAGTACGGCGTGGATTCCATGACCGAGCTTGAGGTCGAGTTCATGTTTCCCGATGGTCTTGATCGCCACTTTGTGCTCGATATGTTTTTTATCGATCGCTATACCGTGCTGGGCATTGAGTGCCTCGGCGATCTCCTCTTTGGTGACGGAACCGAAGAGGTGGCCGGTGTCGCCGAGTTTTTTACTGATGACAGTCGTCAGTGAGGCGAGTTGCTCTTTCATGGCATTAAGGTCGCTGATTTCCTGCGCCTCTTTTTCGGCCTTTTTGCGTTCGCCAGAAGCGTGTTGTTTGAGCACGTCGTTGGTAGCAGCTTTCGCAAAGCCCTTGCCAATAAGAAAGTTGTTGCCGTAACCGTCTTTGACCTCTTTGACTTCACCGGCCTTGCCGAGACCTTTGACATCTTTAATCAGGAGCACTTTCATATCATCACCTCTATATATTTTTGTTCAAGTTCTATGTAGGCGTTATTGGCCGCGCGCCAGCTCACCGTTATACGAGACAATACCATGCGTCAGGTTGCTTACGGCAGTGTAGCCCATATCCGCAAGGATGCGTTGACAGTGTGCACTGCGGCTGCCGACATGACAATACACAATTACGTGTGCCTCTTTCGGGATATCGACTTCTTGCAGTGTCTGGAAGAAGCTGCTGGTCGGAACAAGGTGGTCGGTCCCTTTGATGTGTGACATCTGCCACTCCATCCATTCGCGTACATCGAGCAGTTTGAAATCGACCATACCGAGCTCTTTGGCCTCGATCAGTGCAGCGAGTTCATCACTGTCGAGTTGGCTCTTTTTTAGAAGGAGTTCACACTCTTCGGTATTCAGACCGCGGGAGTGCTTATGTACGACCTCTTCTATCTCTTCGTTTTTAGCTTGTGCGGCGGCAAACTCAGGGGTACAGAAGATCTGGCAGTGGCAGACACCGTCATTTGGGATCTCGTGATCAAGTGCCGGTTTGCACGGGCAGATACGGTCCTCTTCTTTGTTGCCGGTAATGAAGAAACATGGGCAGTAGCGTTTTCCATGCATCAGTTTGTTGCGTGTAAGACCGAACTGGATTCCCTGGTTGATCTCCGCATCAGGATTGTATGCGAAACCGAACTGGGCAACTACTTTGTCTGTAAACTTGATAGTCTTTTCAAGTTCGGCTTTAAATTCCGGTGATTCCGGATCAACTTTTGTAATGGTACTCATCTGCACTCCCTTTTAGTAAAGTTTTTGAAGCAGCGCTTCACTCTTATTTACGTGCTTTACCTTCAATAATAAAGCGTAATGCGTTGAGCTTGATGAAGCCGGCTGCATCTTTCTGATCGTATACTTCGTCCTCTTCGAACGTACAGTATTCAGGATTGAAAAGTGACTGCTCGGATGCACGTCCTACGACATAGACAGCGCCTTTGTAAAGTTTCAGTTTTACGGTACCGCAGACATGCTCCTGTGTCTTGTCGATAGCTGCCTGAAGCATCTCGCGTTCCGGCGCGAACCAGAAGCCGTTATAGACCAGTTTCGCATAGCGCGGCATAAGCTCATCTTTAAGGTGCGCCTCTTCGCGGTCGAGGGTGATAGACTCGATGGCACGGTGTGCTTTAAGCATGATCGTACCGCCCGGAGTCTCATAACAGCCGCGGCTTTTCATACCGACGAAACGGTTTTCGACGATGTCTACGCGGCCGATACCGTGTTTGCCCGCAAGTTTGTTCAGCGTCTCGAGCATGGTCGCCGGTGAAAGTTTTTCGCCGTTAAGTGTGACCGGGTCGCCTTTCTCATAGCCTATTTCAATATATTCTGCTTCATCAGGTGCCTGTTCCGGTGCTGTTGTCCAGAGCCACATGCTCTCTTCAGGTTCGGCATTCGGATCTTCTAGAATACCGCCTTCGTAAGAGATATGAAGAAGGTTCGCATCCATGGAGTATGGAGACTTTTTACCCTTTTTCTCGATCTTGATGCCATGCTCTTCGGCGTAGGCTAAAAGCTTTTCACGGGAGTTAAGATCCCATTCGCGCCATGGTGCGATAATGGTCAATTCACTGTTCATTCCGAGGTAGCCCATTTCAAAGCGGACCTGGTCGTTTCCTTTGCCTGTAGCTCCGTGGCTGACGGCATCGGCACCGGTGATCTTGGCGATCTCGGCCTGGCGTTTCGCGATAAGCGGACGCGCGATAGACGTTCCCAGCAGGTACTCGCCTTCGTAGATTGCGTTGGAGCGGAACATCGGGAAGACGTAATCACGTACAAACTCTTCGCGCAGGTCATCAATGAAGATGTTTTCAGGTTTGATACCCAGCTCAAGCGCCTTTACACGTGCCGGTTCAACCTCTTCGCCTTGACCGATATCGGCAGTGAAGGTGACGACTTCGCAGTTATATTCATCCTGCAACCATTTGAGGATAACACTTGTATCCAGACCGCCAGAGTAGGCGAGAACAACTTTTTTTACCTCTTTTTTCATACAGAGAGCCTTTAAAGTAAGAAGTTAAATTGACGCGATTTTAGCAAAAAAGAGTTTAAAGCATTATAGGGTGAGGTTTAGTTGGGACTTTTTATCAGCCTGAGCAGATTTGAGGAACTTGATATTTTGTTTGATTGTATGCATGGAATCACGTGATTCTTCCTGTGCAGCCTTGAGCACTTTTACCGCTTCGACAAGCAGATAGGAGGCCTCTTCCATCTCTTTGACGTCAGTGAAAGAGGGCATCTCGTCCATGAGTGCATCGATCAGCTCACAGTTTTTTTCGATGATGGCGATCTTAAAGCTGTTGAGCCACATTGGTCTCTTCTTTCCAGGCTTCAAGCAGTCCTTTGACGACATGGTTGACCTGGTCGAGTTTTGCCGTATCGTTATTGATATTGACTTCGGCTAACGTTTGCAATTGGAACGCGTAGAGACCGTGAAGATAGTACGATATATCACCGCGGTCAAAATTGAGCGTACTCATCAACTCTGAAAAGATATTGCTTGAGCGGTTGATCCAGTAGGTGCGTTTTTGCACATCGTTCGCTTCGATCGCTTTTTTTGCCTGAAAGTTAAAGCGGAGAATACCTTCATACAGCATTTCGATCAGCTTTGTCGGTGACTCGACAGTAACGTCATTCTGCGCGTAAGTATTATAAGCTGCATTGCTGTTCATGGTATATTCCTTTAGTTATTTGCGTTGTTGGCTGCAAGTATCTGCTGCTGCAGTGCACCGAAATTGGCGTTGATCTTGCTGATCGCAAGATCGTAAGCAGCAAACTGTTTTGCCATGATCTCATAACGTGAGTCAAGCATCTTGGATATGCGTTCACGCTGCTTTTCAAGTGTGTCCAGTTTTGAATCAAGCCCGTCTTCATAATTGTCGATCAGCCCGCCGTAGCTGACATAGGAACGTACCTTATCCTCAATGGTATCGAAAATACCGTCTGTAGTGACATCACCGCTAAGCATCAATTCGGTCCCTTCGGGATCGGATTCAAGTTTTGCCAGGAAGTCGGTGCTTTTAAACAGCATAGTTCCAGTCTTGTCGAACGAGATGCCGTAATCGACAAGCGACGTATTGTCCTGGTTGCGGGAAGAGACAATGCCTGCAAGCTCACGGCTGATAGACTTGATGAAGTTGTCACCGCTGAAGACACCGGCAGTCGCTCCTTCTCCCGAATTAATCAGGGTATTGACCTGTGTAATGACATTGTTGTAACTGTCGACGAAGTTTTGCATCTTCGCTGTCAGGGCCTCTTTATCCTGAGCGATCGTGACCTGATTGCTCTGTCCCTCTTCGAGGAGCTTGATCGTCACGCCGTTGATGAGATCCGTGATCTCATTGGTTGAACGCGTTACGGTAATGCCGTTGAAGACGAAGGTCGCATCATCAGCAGCCTGGACGGTGTCCATCGCAGTCAGGCCGGTACCTGCAAGTCCGGTACCCGTACCGCCGCTGTCTGCTGTGGTGATCGTTTGGTCTGCTCCCGTATTGACAGATGTGAGGATCAACCTGAAGTCACCGTTGGCTACCTGTACGGTTGAGGCTGTCACATCAGCACCGGCTGTAGCGTTGATCTCGCTCACCAGTTGGTCTAGGGTCGTTTGGTCGTCATACACTATCTGGTGTGTCGTACCGCCGATAGTGATGTCGAAAGTACCTGAAGAACCGTCTTGCGAGACCTTGTCGCTTCCGGCGCCGAAAAGAGCAACGGAAGATTCAAGTATCTCTTTCTTTGCGAGGGTCGTTGTTGAGAGTGTAAAAGACTGCTCAGGTACGCCGTCGTCAGCCGTTACGGTAATGCCGCTGCCTGAAATATCGACGGTGCGGCTGGTATAGGCAGTCGCATCATTGAGATCTGTCGCACTTGATTTAAGAGCATTCAAAAGCGTTTCGATAGATACCAGTGATGCACTTTTGGTTTTATTTGCGACGATACGGCCGTCTATAGGATTGAGCAGCGTGCTTTCATCGGCAGCACGTAACTGATCAATCACATCGGCGGTCAAAACGCCGGAGCCGATTCCCAATGAATTGATTCCCATAATTTATCCTTTTTCGTCGAACAGAATACCGTTGAGTTCCTGCACTTTTGGAAGCAGCTCGAAAGCGGCTTCTGCAGGGAAGCGACGGATCATCTTATTTGTTTGTGTTTCGATAACCGAGACGTAGAACACATCAGAACTGTTGTCAAATCCAAAACGCAACGACGTGTGAAACGGGTTGAGCGCGCTGTTGAGCTGTTTTACAAGATCTTTCATCTGATCTTCACTCTTAGGCTGCTGTCTTGTCTCTTCTTTCATCTCGGCACGTTGTGCACGAGCATCGTGCGCCGCTTTTTGAATCGCTTCGCTCTGTGCTTGTGTCTGCGCTGAAGAGGCTTCGCTTTTAACCTCTTTGTGCATCTGGGTGCTTTGTGCTTTTGCCGTTGTCTGCAAAATATCCATAGCGTCTCCTTTCATTAATATATCATACCTCTAATATCGGCAGCAAAAAAAATTACTTTAACGCCGGCAGTAAAAAAATAATCAAACAAAAGTGGCACAGTTATGATAATCTGTCGCTTATGAAACGTTACGTGGAGCTCCTAAAGCAAGAACCGGTCCTAAAACGCCTCTCCCTGATTCAGCTGATCGCCTATTTTGGTGCCTGGTTTACCAATGTCGCCATCTACACGCTGCTGCTTCAATTTAATGTCGATCCGACAGTCATCGCTTTTACGGCGGCATTGCATTTTTTGCCGGGCGTGCTGCAGGCACCGTTCAGCGGGATGCTCATCGACCGGTTTGAACCTAAAAGACTCATGGCACTGCTGTTGGTCATCGAAATTATTACGACGGCTCTTTTCATTACCGTTACGGATATTTCTCAGCTGTGGTGGCTTTACCTGCTCCTTTTCATACGTATGGCGGCATCGAGTTTCTATTTTACCCTTGAGATGTCGCTGCTGCCTAAACTCCTGCAGGGAAAGACATTGCAGATGGCCAACGAGATCCACTCGATTATCTGGTCGGTCTCGTATACGCTGGGTATGGCGTTAAGCGGCTTCATTGTCTACAAGCTAGGGGTGACCGTAGCCTTTATGATCGATGCGCTTCTCTTTGTCATTGCCCTTGTCCTGCTCAGCACTCTTACCTTTGATGTCGTTCAGAAAAAAAGCGAAAGCGGCATGGGTCAGATGATTCTGCAGACCTTTGGCTACATAAAAGAACATCCCGTCGTACTGCACTTGATGCTGCTGCATGCGGCGATCGGTTTTACGGCGTATGATGCCCTTGTGGCACTGATGGCAGACCACTATTATGCCTCGGTCATCGCCGTCTCTCTGGCGATAGGGCTGCTGCACTCTTTTCGTGCCATCGGACTGGTTCTCGGACCGCTCCTCCTGGGCCATATGATCAACAACAAACGCCTTCTCTACCTGCTGCTCTTTCAGGCCGTAGCCGTGTGGTGCTGGGCATCAGTGATGGAAAGTTTTGTGCTCTCACTGCTGGCTTCGGTCTTTGTCGGACTGGGTACGACAACGCTCTGGTCATACACCTATACACTGCTGCAGCATCACACGGATGAAGCGTATTACGGCCGTATCGTGGCCTATAATGATATGCTCTTCCTTCTGAGTGCGGCATTGACCTCGCTGCTGATCGGCTTTTTAGCCGAGGCGGCATGGGAACTCTCATCTATTACGGTGGTACTGGGGAGCGGCTTTGTCGCGGCGGCACTCTATTATGCCTGGATACGCAAACGCTTTGTGCTCAAAGAGTTCTCATCATAAGCACGCTCTCTTTGTGAGGGATTTCGCTACAATGCGCGCAGAACTATGAAAGAAGTTATTATGAATACAATGATCTATGAGAAGCAGGGCCACAGGCTTGATCTGGCGAAGATCACCCGTCTGTACCCCGCGGCCATCATCGATGCGGCCGGAGAGTCTGTGCAGGTCTCTCTGGAGTGGGCCGATCTGAAAAAAGATGTCGTCACTATCGCGGCATATGTACTGGTATTTGACTTTGATCCGGTGGGGGAAGTCCCGCAAAACAGGGTAGAGCTCCGTTTTGAGACCAAAGAAGCGCTTTTTGAGTCTATGGACGAGGTCGCGCGCTTCTTTAACACCGACGATGGGAAGTAGCCCCCGTACCGTTTTACGCCTGGCACTGCCGGCGGCGTTGAAACACCTGCTCGATATTCTGCAGATACTCATCGACATGCTGATGGTAGGACTCATCAGCGTCAGTGCGTTGGCCGCGGTAGGCATGAGTATGCAGTTTATGATGGTGCTCTATGCGGTGATGACGCTCTATGTCGTCGGCGGCAATGCGGTCATCGCCCGATTGATTGGCGAACGCAGACGCCGCAGGGCTTCGGCGCTGCTCTTTACCCTGCTGCTCTTTGCAACACTCTTCTCGATTCCTTTTGCTTTGGGCGGCTATCTCTCGGCGGAGATGCTGTATGCCGGTATGGGTGCCGAAGCGGAAGTCGTGGAGATGGGAGGGATCTACTTCTCCATCCTCTCGCTTGGCATCACGCTGATCTTTCTGGATGGACTTTTTTTCAATGCGCTCTCCGCAGCAGGGGATACGACCAGCTCCATGTATATAAAGCTGCTCTCTGCGCTGATAAATGCGCTTTTTAATTACCTCCTGATCTTCGGTCATGGCGGGTTCGAAGCGATGGGCATAGCCGGTGCGGCCTATGCGACGCTAATCGCTTACGGTTTCAACATCTGCGTTTATAGTGTATTGCTGATACGGGGCAGGGGCGTTTTGCAACTGATCCCGCATATCACGCTTCATGAGCTTCGGCGTGCACTGCGTGTAGGGTGGAGTGCGATGCTTGAGCGGCTGCTCAGTGTGACATCGTTTATCTTCTTCGTCATGATCATTACTGTCTACGGGACCTCGACGCTTGCAGGTTACCAGATAGGGCTGCGCATCGAAGGTCTGGCTTTTATGCCGGGGTTTGGTTTCGCGGTGGCGGCTATGGCGCTGGTCGGACAGAATCTTGGGGCGAAAAATCCCGACGCGGCCTACCGCTCGGGCCTTTACAGTGCCAAACTGGCCGCGCTTTTCATGGGAAGTGTCGGATTGGTTCTTGTGGCCGTTCCCGAGTATCTTGCCGGATTTTTCACCAGTGATGCCGAAGCGATAGAAGAGGCGGCGATGTATCTGATGCTTGTGGGGATCTCGCAGGTCCCCTTGGCTATGACATTCGTTTTAAGCGGTGCACTGCGCGGTGCCGGTGCGACGAAGACGACGATGAAGATCAACACGGCTTCGCTCTGGCTGTTGCGGGTCATTCCCTCGTTCCTGGCGATGTCCGCAGGGCTTGGAATAGGATGGATCTACATCATCATGACCATCGAGACGTTCATCAAGGGGGCGCTGTTCTGGTATATCTTCAAACAGCGGAAGTGGCAGAAAATCAGGATTTGATCAGTTGATGAGCTGCAGCGGGTTAATGTGGTAGTTCTTCTGTGTCACTTCGAAGACAAGCTCATCATTGACACGGCCGATGACATACCCTTTTTTGATCTTGCTGCCGACTTTTATCGTAGGTGCTATCTTGTCGAGGTTCGCATAGATGGTGTGAATCCCCTGACTGTGCTCGACGACGATAACGTTGTTGAGTACGGCTGTCTCGTTGGCAAAGATGACCTTGCCGTTGAGAACGTTTTTGACCTTTGATCCGCTCTTGGTTGGCTTAAGCGATACGGATTCGTTGAAGATCTTGATCTTGTAGATAGGGTCGGTGTAGGGGCCGTATTTTTTGACCACTTTGTAGCTGTCCAGCGGTGCGATGGTCTTTTTGCCGCGGTAGCGTTTGGTCTTTGTCTTCTGGTAGCTGCTGCCGACTTTTTTTACATCGGGCAGTTCCGTCTCATCGACCATCGCATTACGATTTGCGAGTTCGGCTTCCTGCTGCTTGCGCTGTGCTTCCTCTTTTGCCTTTTCAACAGCTTTTCGTTTGATGACATTGAGGTGCGAGAGCGTCTTTTTCAGCTCATTTTGCTGGTTCAGGAGTTTCTTGACCGATTGCTTATAGACCGCTTCATCTTTCTCTAGCTGAGCAAGTGCTTTTTTATTGCGGGTCTGTGTCGTCAGAAGCTCTTCGCGTTTGTTGTCGATCTGTGCGATCTCCTCTTTGAGGTTTCTGGAGCGCTCGTTCAGTTCGTCGATACGGTCACCGTAGTTTCTAAACTGATCATTGAGCTCCTCGATCTCCCGGCGCACCTGTTTGGTCAGTTCGCGGATGACCGCTTCTGTGATCATCGCATCGGCATTGACGGTGCGGTTGTCATCGATAAGCATTGAGAGCGAAACATTGCGGGCTATGGCAAAGACAAGCTTCTGTTCGGTCTCGCTCTGCTGCCGGCTCAGTTCATGACGGGCAAAGATGAGCTGTTCGATCTCGTCTTTATTGCTATGGTAGCGTTTTTCCGCGAGATCAAGCTCTTCTCCTAGCTCTTTGAGCTTTTTCTGCTGCTGCAGGATCATACTTTTCTGCTGCAGGATCGCTTTGGCGTTTTTCGCCATTTTAGAGTGCAAAGATGTGTGCTTTTTGTCAAAACCCTTGAGCTGTTTGGCTGTCTTGGAGATCTTGCTGTCGATATCGCCTTTGGCCGCCAGCAGGGGCCCAAGGCAGAGGCAGATGATGAGAAATGTGCGTATCATACCTCTTCTTTATGGCCCATGACGATCATGGTCGCCAGTAAAATGGAAAGCGAAAAGGCGACTCCGGCAAGCAGCATACTGTCATTGAGCGGTCTGAAAACATCAATCGTAATACCGATAAGCTGAAGTTCTACTTGCAGCCACCCGTTTTTGACAATGGTGAAGAACGACCCGATGACGATGACGGATGCGATGAGCGCATCGACGATGGCAAGTCTGAAGAGAACCGCAGAACGCAGCCAGACGGGTGCTCCGAAGAGGGCCATGATACTCATGCGTTCGCGGTGCTGGAACTGCCAGATGCGCAGCTCTTTCATGATGAGCAGCGAGGTGACCGCCAAAATAGCCAGACCGAACAGCTGTGCGACCTTTTTAAACAGCAGCAGCAGGCGGTAGACGGTATCGTGGTTCTGGGCAAAGTCTTCGACCCTTGTGATAAGCGGCGTCTTGAGCAGGTTCTCGCTTATGCGTTTGATCTGCTTGGGTGTAGGGAACTGCTTGAGGTGAATACGGTAAAACTTCGGAAGAGAGAGTTTCAGCAGTTCGATATGCTTCGCTTTCATCTCACCTTCAAGGCGCTTGAGCACCGTATCGGGAGAGAGCTCTTCACTGCGTTCTATCATCTTGTCCATAGAGAGGATGACACTCTCTTTGATACTGCTCTTGGCAACGACGATGATGGAGTAGTCGTTTTTCAGGTTCGCCTCGTAGGCCGTGATACTGCGGTCGACGATCATGAAGATCTGTACGGTGAAGAGGATGGTCATCAGTGCGATGATGAGCGAAAGGTGCTTTTTAAGTGACTTCATAAATACTTCCATACTCAATATGCAGGTGGGTGTAATCCACACTCATCGATTCGGGGATATGGTGCGTTACGACGACGACGGTCGTTTTGAGTTGGGAGTTGGCACCTTCGAGCAGGTTCCAGATGAGCTGTGAGGAGTATTCGTCAAGGTTACCCGTAGGCTCATCGGCAAGGATCAAGATGGGGTTGTGTGCAAGCGCGCGTGCCATGGCGACGCGCTGCTGCTCCCCGCCGCTGAGTTCAAGCGGGTACTTTCCGTGCTGATGGGTCAGTTTGACATGTGCCAGCAGTTTGTCCACCTGTACGTCGCTGACATCTTTGGCATAGCCCGAGATAAGCAGCGGCAGCATGACGTTCTTCTCGATGGTCCACTCTTTGACAAGCTTGTAATCTTGAAAGACGATACCCAGGTGGCGGCGCAGAAAGTTGAGTTTTTTGCTGGTGATGTTGCGCATCTCGACAC
>JBFEWT010000183.1:0-3161 GCA_041546225.1 Sulfurimonadaceae bacterium | reverse complement strand
GTCTGAAGATTCTCGATCTCCAGTTGGATCTGTACGCTTTTGCCGCGGAACTGTATGTTTGAAAACTCAAGGTCGTCACGGCTTAGAGAGGCTATCTCTGCCGTCAGCATTTTCTGCATCTGAAGGTTGTGTATTTTCGAGTGGGAGAAATATTCACCTGCTGTAATAAGGGCAAGAGCAAAAAGGAATAAAAAGAGCAGGGCGGTGTTTGATTTCCAGGCTTTGAAAATGGTTTTGATTGAGAACATACGCTACCTTCGGGTTAAGCTTTGTGTCGTTTCTGATTATGTGAATCCTAACGGACTGTATTTTAGGCGCTAGGGCTTTAATTTGCCCTTAATCAGCATTGATTTTAAAATGATTGGCTATTATTTTATTAAATTTTGCCTCTGTTGCGGGCAACGTAAAGAGTGATATGAACGCGGAAAACTATTTTATCTCCCTTTTCGCCCGTTCCAGCGGTGCTATCGGCGACGACGGTGCCCTTATCGGCAGCACTGTCTACTCGAAAGATGCTTTTTTTGAGGGCGTGCATTTCAGACGCGAGTGGCTCACTCCCGAACAGATCGCCTATAAAGCGATGCTGGTCAATATTTCCGATGCCATTGCGATGAATGCGCGGCCGAAATTTGCGCTTTTGGGCGTAGCGATGCCTTCAGGGTTTTCGCGTGCCGATATGGAGTCGCTTAACCGCGGTTTTGAGCGGGCTGCGAGAGCGTACGGCGTGGAGATCATCGGCGGCGATACGATCTCGAATGTCAAGCTTGATATAACGGTGACCATCGTTTCCGAAACCAAAAAGCCGCTCCTTCGCAAGGGCCTTAAACGCGGTCACCTGCTGGCCTATACCGGCCGACTCGGTATGTCAGCAAAGGGGCTTCGTTACCTGATGGCAGGGGGGAAGGTGCACAGCCGTTCCAAGTTCGTCACCACGCCGCTGCGCTCAGACTTTGTTTATGCCGCGTCAGATTTTCTCTCCTGCGGGATGGATGTCTCCGACGGCCTCTTCAGTGATCTGGGCAAGATCTCGCAGGCCAACCGTCTGGGTTTCCGTTTTAACCGACGCATCGCCAAGTCCACAGGCTGCAGCGGAGAGGAGTATGAGATGCTCATCGGATTCAGCCCGCGAGAACGTAAAAAAGCAATTCGATACGCCCAAAAGAGCCGTACACCGCTGACGCTGTTCGCCAAGGCGGTACGCGGAAGCTATAAAAACTGCTGCAAAGCACATCATTTTTAAAGAGATTAAACATTATGAGCAATACCGATCGTTTCTATTCACTGGCGCATGCGCCGATTCCATTCCATTTCAAGCAGAGCCCGCGCGACTTCGTCGTTGAAGAGGTCCCGCTGTACGAGTTCAGCGGCGAGGGCGAGCACCTTGTGCTGCATGTGCGCAAAAAGAACCTGACTACCTGGGAGATGATCGACCGTATCGCCAACCGCCTCGGCATCAAGTCCAAGGAGATAGGGTATGCCGGCCTGAAAGACAAGAACGCACTGACCAAACAGTATATTTCGGTGCACAAGAAGTTTGCAGAGCAGATCGAAACACTCGATATAGAGGGCATAAAAGTGCTTTCGACGGCTCTGCATAACAACAAGATACGTCTGGGACACCTCAAAGGGAACCGTTTCTTCATCCGCCTTAAAAAAGTGACGCCGGTCGCCGCGCAGAAGATAGACGAAGCGCTTAAAGAGATCAAGAGCAACGGTATGCCGAACTTTTTCGGCTTTCAGCGCTTCGGACGCGACGGCGACAACTATGTCATGGGCGAGAAGATCGCCAAGGGCCTCAAAAAAGAGCGCAACGTCAAACTGCGCCGCATGTATATGAATGCCTACCAGAGCCATCTTTTTAACCTCTGGCTGAGCCGCCGGATCGAGATCAACACGCTGCTGGGCAATTTTAAAGCCGAAGAGCTTACCGACCTTCTCAACATGCCGCTTGACGAAATCAGGAAGCTGCAGGCGCAGCCGCACCCGTTCAAGATGCTTGAAGGCGATGTGATGATGCATTACCCGCACGGACGTCTCTACCATTTCGACGGCAGCAGCGAGGAGACGGTGCGCTTTAAAGAGCGCGGTGTCTCTCCGACAGGACTGCTTTGCGGCAAGAAATCCACCCGTGCCCTTGGGCAGGCGGAGCAGGTCGAGAAAAATTTTGACGATGATGTGCAGATCGACGGGGCGAGACGCTATGCGTGGGTCTTTCCCGAAGATATTGAGAGTGAATACAGAGAGCAGGAAGCGTGGTTTGAACTTCATTTTACGCTGCCAAAAGGGTGCTACGCAACCGTTTTGATCGAAGAGATCGCAAAGCGCCCAATCAATGAATACGGAGGAGAAGAGTAAAGTATGGAAAAACATTATTCAAGTTTGATTTCACAGGTTTTTGGAAAGTTTGCTTCCAAAGAGTTTAGCCCATGGTTCCAGAAGATCGTCAACGGCAGTTATGTCAATATTATGGGACTGGACATGTACGAGTTCATGCCGGCATCGCATTACAAGACGCTGAACAGACTTTTTACGCGCAACCTGCGCGAACCGCGCCCGTTTGATCAAGACGCAAGCGCGTTTATCTCGCCGTGTGATTCGCTTATTACCGAGTGCGGTGATCTCGATGCGACCCGTGCGATGCAGATCAAAGGGATGTCCTATTGTGTGAACGAGCTTCTCGGGGAGCATGTGGACGAGGCTGATAAGGCGCGTGTAGCGCACGGTCAGTTCATCAACTTCTATCTTTCGCCGAAAGATTACCACCGCTACCATATCCCGACAGATATGAAGGTGCTCAAGGCGATCCATATCCCGGGAAAACTCTACCCGGTAAACATGCCTTCGCTTAACAAACGCGTCGACCTCTTTATTGAGAACGAGCGTGTCGTGCTTGAGTGTGAGACTGCACAGGGCAAACGTCTCTATATGATTCTCGTCGGCGCGCTGAATGTGGGTAAAATGGTACTGGCGTTTGATGAACGTATCAAGACCAATGCCGATGCGCAGGAAGCGACGATGTATGAATATGACGACCTCTCTCTTAAGAAAGGGGATGATTTCGGTTGTTTCGAGATGGGATCGACCATCGTCATCATCACCGAACCGCAGATGCTTGATCTGAATATCGACGTTAATGAGAAGGTGCGTTTCGCACAGACAAT
>JBFEWT010000070.1:0-11174 GCA_041546225.1 Sulfurimonadaceae bacterium | reverse complement strand
TTGCCCAGGTCTTTCTCCAGTACGACACCGGCATCGAAGAGCTTGATCTTTTCAGAGAGGGTGTCGTCGTAGACGGCGCTCATCTTGGTACCGCCTATCATCATCTCGCGCACTTTCAGCGGCGAGAGCCATGAGACGTTGATATTGACGACCGGACCGCTAAGCAGTTCGAGGTCGATGTTTGCGATCGCTTCGTTGGGGAAGTTCTTGTAGCACTTTTTAAAGACCGACGCCTTGGCGATATCCAGACCTACGAGGTGGTCGATGATGGAGAGGTCGTGTACGGCAAGGTCCCAGATGACGTCGGTCGTGTACTGGAAAAGTCCGAGGTTGATGCGCCGCGCGTTGATGTAGACGATGTCGCCGAAGGAGGCCATGTTCTCCTTGAGGTACTTGACCGGTTCGGAGTAGATGAAGACGTGGTCGACCATATATTTGAGATCTTTTTTATCGGCGAGGTCGATCAGTTCGAGGGAGTGATCAAGCGAGAGGGTAAAGGGCTTTTCGACAAAGATGTGTTTGCCCGCTTCGATGGCCTGTCTGGCGACATCGTAATGCGTAGCGGGAGGCGTGGCGATGAATACGGCCTCGACGTCGAGTCTGAGTACGTCGTCGAGTGCAGGAGAGGCGGTAAAGTCATAGAGCTTCTTCGCTTCATCGACCCGCTCGCTGTCCTGATCGAAGATGCAGACCAGTTCCAGCCCCTCTGTCGCAGTGATGGTCCGGGCGAGATTTATCCCCCAGTAACCGTATCCAATTAATGCCACTCTCATACTTCACCTCGACGCGATTGTAGAAATAGACCAATTCTATCTATTATTTGTGCAAAATCACATTTTTCGGGGCAAAAGTAGCGTGAATTATCCCGTTTTTCGCCGATGTGCTCCTGTGCCAGCCGTACGACCTCCTCCGTATCGTCACTCCAGTACATCAAACCGTTCTCGATGAGATAGCGGTCATGGTAGAGATGCAGTGAACGCGTAGAGATAACCGGGATGCCGTAGTAGGAGGCCTCAAGGTTCATGGTGCCGCCGCCGCCGATGAGCAGGTCGATGAAGGGGTAGAACGCTTCGGGAGCGAGTTTCTCTTCGAGGATGAGCGCTATGTCGGAGAACTGCTCTGTGAGGTAGTCGCTCTCGTAGCGCGGCATGATGACGATGTTGGCATCCATCTGCTCAGAGAGCAGGCGGATCGCATCGTAGATGATGGGAAGCTGCTCTTTGACGTAATGTGCTTTGTACTCCTCCTCGCGGATGAGAACCGTCGGTTTGGAGGTGTCGAGTCCGTAGCGTACACGAAAGTCGTTCTCCTCTTTTTTTTCGATGTCGTCCATCCAGAGACAGACGTCGATAAAGCCGTGGCTGATGACATTTTCCGGAGCGACACCCATCTTTGTGTAGACATCGCCGGGGATGACGAAGGGGTGGAAGATGAGTGAAGAGAGGGGGATGGTGAGACGCGACAGGATGGTAATGTCTTCATAGGCGAAAGCGTGCCCTTTAATGGGCGTGTCGGCAAAATGGATGACGGGTATACCCAGTCCGAAAGCTGTCTGTACCCCCTCGACACTGCTGCCGCAGATCAGCGCATCGGGGTAGCCGTTCGCTTCGAAGATATCGACGAACTCGCTCTGGCGTTTCAGGCGGGCATTGAACTTCTCTTTGACCGAGGCGCCGCCGTAATTGCCCAGTACGATATGATCGAGCTGCAGGAGCTCGAGGATCTTGGTCACTTCATCGTAGCTGTTGGAGTGACGGGTCGTTACCAGGATATGCGCATCGAGTTTTTTCAGCGCCGGGATCATCTTGCTGAAGAAGAGCGCGTATTTAGGGGTGGCGATATCGATCCAGAGCATTAAATATCCCTGAGCTTGACAGCGGGATTTCCGGCATAGACGCCGGGTTCGGTAATGTCCTTGGTGACGACGCTTCCCGCACCGATGACGACGTCATCGCAGATACTCACCGGCAGGAGGGTGACGTTCGAACCGATGCTGACCCGATCGCCTACGGCAGTCGGCTTCCAGAGTCCTGGGTCGCCCGCGGGGCCTCCTGTGCTGAAGGTGTCGTTGACGAACATCACCCCGTGGCCGATGAAACAGTCCCTGCCGACAGCGACCAGTTCGCAGATAAAGGTGTGCGACTGGACACGTGTGTTTTCGCCGATGACGACCCCCTTCTGGATCTCCGTAAACGGTCCGACGAACACATTCTTTTCCAGACGGCACTCATAAAGGTTGACCGGTTCGACGACGACGACACCCTCAGCCGTATCAACATCGCGTATGGTAGCCTGATGTTTTTTCATTGCATCCCCAATCTGCATTTTTGTGGTGTGAAGCGCATGCTGACCTCTTTGCCCGTTTCGATGGATTCATAGATGGCCATGATGAGCTCCAGGCTTCGACGTCCTTCAAGCCCGTCTACCAGGGCTTTGGTATTGTTGTCGATACAGTCGATGACATGTTCATAATAGGCTTTATGACCAAAGCCGTAGACGTTCGGCGGGTTTTCTGAAAATGCTTTCAGTGAAAGCATTTCGTCGTCGCTGCTGTCGATGAAGTTCCAGTGTTTGAGTTCATTGACGGCAAAACCGCCGATCTCGACACTCCCTTTTTCACCCAGTACGGAGAGGCTGCCTTCGAGGTCTTTGGGACGCGTTGCGGTCGTCGCTTCGATGATGCCTAACGCTCCGTTGGCGAACTGGAGTGTGACCACGGCGGTGTCTTCGGCTTCGATATCGACGAGGGCCGTGGCACTTTTGGCGTAGACCGATTCGACGTCCCCCATCATCCACTCCAGCAGGTCGATATGGTGGCTCGCCTGGTTGCTCAATACGCCGCCGTCATGCGCCCATGTCCCGCGCCAGCCATCTTGGTCATAGTACTCCTGCGTGCGGCACCAGCGCACGCGCACGGTGCCCAGTACCAGTTTTCCGAAGCGCTCTGCTGAGAGGGCCTCGCGCAGTTTCTGTACAGGCAGGTTGTAGCGGTTCTGCTTGACGACGAAGAGCTTGACGCCGTTTTCGTCGCACGCCTTGATCATCGCATCGGCATCGTTGAGGGTAAGCGCCATCGGTTTTTCAACGACAATATGTTTTTTATACGCCGCAATATCGATGACGTGCTCTGCGTGCGAACCGCTGGGGGTAAGTACCGAGACCGCATCGATCGCTTCGTTTTGCAGCATATCGTGGTAGTCGGTATAGTAGGGGACGTTGAACTGTTCGCCCAACGCTTTGGCTTTTTCAGGGACAATATCGCATACGGCGGCAAGCTCGGCTCCGGCAATCATCTGCTGGCCGAGGAGTTCGCTGTGTTTTTTGGCGATTCTGCCGCAGCCGATCAGCGCGAATTTTTGCATATTTATTCCTTTGGCACGTTTTTACGGGCAGGCATAGAGGATGGTTTCCCCCATTGCACTGCTATAGTGTTCGACATAGAAGGTGTAATCCGGACGGATCTCTTTAATACGTTGAGGGATCTCCCAGAGGTCTGAGGTCTTGTGATAGATACTGACGGAGAGAAAAGGTTTGTGCCTGGCGATGACCTCTTTGGCCCCTTCGATGGCATCGAGTTCGGCGCCTTCTATATCCATCTTGATCCAGTCCACTTTTTCGATGCCGTTTTTCTGGACAAAACCGTCGATCGAGGTCGCTTCCATTTTGATACCGCCGGCAGTGTGGATGGCATTGGAACCGTGGGAGTTGTCATCACTGAAGCAGACTTCTCCCTCTTCGGAGTAGACACATTTGTTGATAACAGAGATATTGGGGTTGTCATACTTTTTCAGCAGAAGCTCATAAAAGTGTTTGTCCGCTTCAAAGGCATAGACCCGGATCTCCTCTTCGTAGGTCAGAAGATTGTCGATAAAATCGCCATGGGCGACACCGCAGTCGATGATGACATCACCCGGCTTTGGCAGATACTTGTCGAAATACTGCTTTTTAGGATCGATAAAGAGCTGTTTGCGTGCGCGGTGATGTTCCACGACGGATCGGTAGAGGGATTTTGAGTAGTCGTCGGCGAGAAGGTCGGTCGTCTCGTTGATCAGTGTTTCAGGGAACGCTCGTGTATCGAAGATGGGCATCTCGCGGTTCCCCTCTTCGATAGAAAGCTCACTGTTGAAAAATCTGTAATTGCTGAAACCGACTGTTTCGAGACGCTTTTTCATCGGATGGAAAAAGTTCCCCCTTGGCGCGATAAAGATGAGCGTATCGGAGCTGAACCTTTCCGATGCTTCATGCAGGGAGTAGACACGCAGGCCTTCTACTTTCGTGCCGATTCGTCCTGCCGCCTCATCGATATAGCCGATACAGCTGTAGCGTTTCTCTTCAAGAAAAAGTTTGGCGATCCTGCCGCCGAGTCCCGCTCCGAAGATCAGACATTTCATGGGCTATCCTTTGGATGCTTCCAGCAGGGCCTGGATGACATAGGCCTGCTCGTCGTCGGAAAGTTGAGGGTAGAGCGGTATGGAGAGGGTCTGTGCACCGATGGATTCGGCGATGGGAAAGTCCCCCGCTTTGTAGCCGAACGTCTCGCGGTAATAGGTCGTGAGGTGAATGGGATTGTAGTTGACCGCTACTCCGATGTTCTTCTCCTGCAGCGTCTCAAGAAGGCGCTCCCTCTTATCGGAAAGGATGGTGAAGAGGTGGTACGCAGAGTGAGTGGATACGCTATGCCAGATATGTGATATGCCGGCTGCGCTAAAGGCATCGTGGTAATTCTGTGCCAGTGTTTGGCGGCGGTGCAGGCGCGTATCGATCTGCTCCAGTTGTCCCAGCAGCAGTGCCGACTGGATATCGGTCGTGTTGTATTTCCATCCCAGCTCTACCATATCCCAGTGCTTGTACTTCCCGCCGTAACGGCTGGCGGCGTCTTTGCTCATCCCGTGCAGTCGCAGTCGTTTGAGACGCTGTGCCGTCGCTTCGTCATGGCAGCTGACCGCCCCGCCTTCGCCGGAGGTGATATTCTTCGTGGCATAAAAAGAGAAACAGGCCATATCGCCAAGCTCGCCGACACGGATGCCGTCGCGTTCTCCCTCGATGCAGTGGGCGGCATCTTCGATGACCTTCAGAGAGTGTGCATCGGCAATCTTTTTGATGGCGCGCATATCGGCCATATTTCCATACAGGTGCACCGGCATGATCGCTTTGGTTTTCGGGGTGATGGCCGCTTCGATCCTGGTCGCATCGATGTTGCCGGTATCGGGCTCGACATCGACAAAGACGGGGACGGCTCCCGCATGCAGGATCGCGTTGGCTGTGGCGATAAAGCTCATCGGGGTGGTTATGACCTCGTCGCCCGGTCCGATATCCAGAGCCAGCAGGGCAAGGTGCAGCGCTGCCGTACAGGAACTGAGCGCAACGACTTCCTCGCAGCGAAGATATGCAGCCAGCTGTTTTTCAAAAGCTGCTGTGACCGAGGCAGTGGTAAGAAAGGTGGAGTGCAGTACCTCGACAACCCGGGCGATATCCGCTTCGTCGACATTGTGTTTGAAAAATTCGACTTTCATCTAATGGATCACTTTTTTTCCGTCTTTCAGGATGATGGGCACCTTGCGCATCCAGATCTGTTTCTCCCAGCTTGCACAGTTGTCTCTGTACCAGTCGGCAGTCTTTTTCAGGCCATCTTCAAAGGTGATCTGCGGGTGCCACCCTAAAACTCGCGAGATCTTTGCGATGTCGGCAATGTGGCAGTCGACCTGGCCGGGGCGGTCCGCATCGTAGGTGATCCGCTCTTCGCTTTCTTCGAAGACGCCGACGATCTTCTGTGCGACCTCTTTGATGCTGATGGTACGTCCCGTACCGAGGTTGAAGACCTCTCCTTTGACCTTTTCCAGCGGTGCACCGATGATGGCGTCGAGACCGCGGCAGGTGTCTTCGACATGGATCCAGTCACGCGAAGCTTCGCCCTTTCCGTGAACGGTAAGCGACTCGTCGAGCATCAGTGAGGTGATGAAGCGCGGAATCGCTTTTTCAAGGTGCTGGCGCGGGCCGTAGTTGTTGAACGGGCGGACGATGACGGCGGGAATATCATAGGTCTTGACATAGGAGTAGACGAGGCGGTCGGCTCCAGCTTTGGCGGCTGCATAAGGAGACGCCGGGTTGAGCGGATGCCCTTCGTCCATCAGGTCGCACCCCTCTTCGGCAGTACCGTAGACCTCTGATGTCGAGATGTGGATAAAGCGGTCAATACTGTTCTTATGCTCAAGCACGGCGTTTGCGACGGCCTGCGTGCCGAGAACGTCGGTCTCAAAGAAGGCTTTGTTGTCATAGATGGAGCGGGTGACATGGGTCTCTGCGGCAAAGTGGACGACGATATCGCTTTTGGCAACGAGCTCATCCACCAGTGCGCTGTTGGTGACGTTACCGTACCAGAATTCAAAACGTTCATTCTCTTCACTGGGATTGACGGGAAAGTTTTCCACGCTTCCCGCATAGGTGAGCAGGTCGAGGACGATGATTTTTGATTCGGGGTAGGTGTTGTAGATGTAGTGCACAAAATTGGAGCCGATAAACCCGGCACCGCCCGTAATCAAAAACGTCTTATTCATTCCCCATCCTTATGTATTCTAAACTGGCGCGTCCATGGTTGAACAGCAGGTCGATAATGGATAAATACGGTACAAAGTCACCGAACTGCTGGGTATAGGGACGGTGTTCAAATGATTGGAACACGACATCGATACCCGCATTTTCAAATGCTTCGCACTCCAGATACTCCCGTGCCGCGGCACCCGAATAGTAGGTCCTGGCCTCAAAATGGCGGCAGAGATTGATCAGCCGGCTGTTTTTGTCCCCTCCGACATTCAACTGCGACGCCAGGTGAACGGAGGTGTTAATCTGAAGATACGCCATGATATTGGTGATAATATCGACATTCAGTGCAGAAAGTTTATCATGATTTTTGATGAATGCCTGCTCTACAAGGGGATATACCTCTTCAAAAAAAGTGCATCGGCGGTAGTTGCTGCCAAGTGCGTTGAGATGCTTGCGCCGCCACGGTTTGGTATTGTCGATCTCAACGCTATTGATCGCTTTGCCAAAGGGGTCGCGTACGGGTACGCTGAGCCACATGGTCCCACCGGCATGTTTGATGCGGTTTCGGTTGCGCCAGTCGTTTTTTGTGTACTGTACGTCGTCGTAGAAGATGAAGTCGTCGACACGCTCTATCTGTTCGAAGTAGCCGATCCACGGCAGGTAGGAAGGCTGAAGGACGGCGATACTGCTCAAAGCTCCGCTACTCCGCTTTCGTCATGTATATCGAGTCGGCTTTGGCGCTGCGCTTCGGCATTGTTGAGCAGTTTCCAGTAGTTGTGTTTCCAGGAGCGGTATTTCCAGTCGGGACAGTTTCTGCACATCTCGATCTCGTCACCCTTGCGCGCAAGGTGCTGTCTGCGGTAGTGCTCGAAGGCTTCGGAGTGCCAGATCTCTTCGATGGAAGTGTCATGGACGTTGCCCATGTCGGTTTTGGCGGCGATGTCGTAGCCGCAGACCATTATCTTGCCACGCGAATCGATGTTAAGGCGTTCGAAGATAAACGGGCAGGGTACGCGCTCTTCTGGCGGCAGGTAGGGAGTGTCGTCGGCTGAGTTTTCCGGTGCGTTGATCCCCCAGGTGAGGTATTTGCGTTTTTGGAAATTGTCGACGTACGGCAGCCAAAACTGCTCAACGGTATCGACGTCGATACCGTTTTGATTGATCGCAGTAGCAATGATTTTTGTAGGAGATTTCATAGCGTTGCGCTTTTCAGAGACCATTTTGATGTTAGTGACAAGCGTGTCAAAATCAAGCCCTTTGCGAACGATGTCGTAATCGTTTTGGTTGTCGGCGTCGACGGAGAACTCCAGCATCTCCACTTCGATGTCCAGCAGCGCCTGGGCAAGCTCTTGGGTAAGCATGGAGCCGTTGGTGATGATGCCCAGTTTGCACCCTTTGGCCTTGGCATATTGCATCAGCTCCAAAAACTGTGGATGCATCATCGGTTCGCCGCCTCCGCTGATTCGCAGCCACGCTCCATGTTTTCCCACTTCGTCAGCGATGATCCTGAAGGTCTCGGCTGCCATGTACTTGGCGTCTTTATAGTCGCCGCGAATGGACGAGTTCGTATAGGGACAGTTAGGGCAGAGGGCATTGCAGACATAGGAGAAGGAGAGTACCGACATCATCGGGAACTTTAGTGCCTCTTCACGCATGCCGTAGTCGTTTTGAGTGTGCTCTGTTTTACTCATTTATGTTCCTTGATCAATGACATGATCTGTACGTTTTTAAAGCCGTTTTCAGTACGGAAATCATCCCGTAAAACGCCATCGACCTGAAACCCCTTGTTCTTATAGAGTGTGATGGCCTGGATGTTGTCGCACAGCACGCGCAGTGAGAGCTTATGCAGGAAAAGCCTGTGAAATGCATAGTCGAGAAGAAAGTCCATGGCCCGGTTTCCGAGTCCTTTGCCCCGAAGGTTCTGATCGGCGATAAAGATGAAGAGTTCCGCTTTGCTGTTGATCAGGTCTATGGCTGTCAGTCCGCAGAGGCCGACAGGCTTTTCATCATCGGTCTGTATAATGAAATACTCCCGGGCCTTGTCTGTCAGCAGCTGTTCAAAAAAAGTTTCATGCTCTACGCCGTTGACGAAACGGTGCTTGAGGATATACGGCCACAGAGAAGAGTCGTTGGTCCATGTGAGTAAGTACGCTTTGTCTGCTGCGGCTACAGGTCTAACATTCACTTGTCTGTGCCTCTTTCCACCAAAACGGTCTGGCCTCTTTTTTTGGTTTTGCCTTCTTGTTCTCATGATAGGTGGCACCGACGGCTTGCCAGTCGGGACAGGTCTTGCAGATATCGGGTATCTTCTCCCACTCATGGCGTTTGTGCGGTCCGCGCACCTTTACAAAGTGCTCGTTCCAGAGCTCGGTAAGCGACTGTTCGGCGACGTTGCCGACGACACACTTGCCTTCATAATCTACCGCACAGGTGACGATGTTCCCGTTTTGATGGATAGCCATAGTGTTCATCGCCCAGGGGCAGGCGATACGGAAGTCGGTCTCGTAGTCGAGGTTTTCGGCGACAATATCACCGACGTTACCCCATGAGAGCATATTGCGTGTTTTTACTTCGGCTCCGCGTGCTTCCCAGAACTCCCTGAAATCGCTCACTTCATGCTCGTTCTCCGGCATTACGGAGAACTGGCACTGGATGACGGGGAATTCGAGGCCCAGTTCACGTTTGCGCTCGAGAAGACGCTCGACGGATGCGTAGATCTTGTCGCGCTTTCCGCCGACGCGTATTTTTTCGAAGGTCTCGGTCGTAAAGCCGTCAAGAGAGAGGATAAAGCGCTTCAGGCCGGAGGTGAGGATCTGGTCGATAAAATCTTCGCGGCCGAGCAGCCGGCCGTTGGAGTTGAGTACAACGTTACTCAAGCCCTTGTCGCGTGCATAGCGGAGTAGCTCGAAGAGTTTATGGCGCAGGGTGAATGCTTCGCCGTAGAAGGTAGGCCACACCTCGGTTTCGGGGGCGACTTCCGCGATCTCGTCGATGATCTTTTTGTAGAGGCCCTCATCCATATGCTGTTTGGTGCGCTCCATGATGCGGTGGTTGCAGTGGACGCATTTTTGATTGCAGACCGAAGTCGTTTCGATAATTACCTGCGGTGGAAACGACCACTCCTGCAGCTTGGACTCAATCTGCGTTAATTTCTCTTTATGTGCTTGGCTAAGTTGCATTCTCTATTCCTTTATACCAGACCGCCAGTGTGTAGAGTGACCATATTTTTGCATGCAGGGGCTCTTTGGCGTGAAAACGTTGTAATAATTCTTCCGCATATGCCCGATTTAGTCCTAAATCGTCAAAAACGGCAGAACTTAAAATAGTACTTTTCACATGCACAAAATAGTCGTTTTGTATCCAGTGGTAGACCGGGAGTACAAAGCCCTCTTTCTTACGGAAAACAAGTTCTTCAGGAAGATACTTTAAAGCAGCCCGTTTTAAAATATATTTGACTTCGCCTTGATGGATTTTCCATTTGGAGGGAATTTTTGCAACAAAGTCGATGAGCCTTGTATCGAGAAAAGGCGAGCGAACTTCCAGCGAGTGTGCCATGGAGAGTCTGTCGGTAAAGGTCAGGATCTGGTTTGGGAGCTGGTCTGTGAACTCTGATGCAAGTGTTTTGTGCAGTTCGCTTTGCCCGGGTATATCCGCAGAGGCAAACGGATGCGCTTTGGGCTTTGTATTTGTCAATCGCGACAGCTCGTCGTGGGTAAACACCAAGAAACGTTCCCGCCAGCGGCTGTTCTCTTCCTGGAAAAACTGCCGCGCTTTTTCAATGTCTTCGGGCTCTCCGCGGGGTGTCCTCCCCGCTCGAAGGGCTTCGACCATCGGGGAGAGCCTGTGTGTCAGGTAACTGCCGAAAAGCTCGTCAGCACCGTCGCCGCAGAGAGCGACTTTGACGTGTTTGGCAATTAAAGAGGAGAGAAAATAGGTGCTTATCGTCCCGCTGAAGGGCTCGTCAAATGCCTGCATCACTTTTGGCAGTTGTGCAAATACCTCTTTGGCGGAGAGCTTGTATTCAAAGTGTTCCGTTCCCAGTCTGTCAGCCATGTTGGCAGCAAAGACACGGTCATCGTCTTTATTCCCGTAGGATTCCCCGTAGGTCAGGGTAAAACTTTTTAGCTGCCGTGAAGAGTGTTTGGCGGTAATGGCGCTGACCAGTGAGGAGTCAAGGCCGCCGCTGAGAAAAAGCCCATACTCCACATCGGTATCGAGCCGACGGATAACGGCCTCTTCGAGATGCTCCATGAGGGCATCTGCACAGGCATCCAAGGAACTGAAATGCCCTTTGCCGGTAAAGGCTATATCCCAATACCGTTCACTGCGCAGCTCGTGCCCCTCGATACAGAGGTAATGTGCCGGTTCGACACAGCGGATCTCTTTGTAGACGGAGCGCGGTGCGACAGTGTTTTTTTTCATAAAATAGTCGTTGAGCGCATCCGGGTCGACGTTCAGGCTACTGCCGCAGCAGAGCAGGGCTTTGATCTCCGATGCGAAAAATGTCTGCTCGGGGGTATGGAGGTAGTAAAGCGGCTTCTTGCCGACACGGTCGCGTATGAGGAAAAGTTTCTCGTTGCGGTGATCGTAAAGGGCGATGGCAAACATACCATCGATCTTATGGATGAAATCGA
>JBFEWT010000176.1:0-3360 GCA_041546225.1 Sulfurimonadaceae bacterium | reverse complement strand
TTGATATGCAGGATGTCCATGTTGACTTCCTCTCCATGTCGGCGCACAAGTTCCACGGTCCAAAAGGGATGGGTGCTCTTTATATCAAGAACTCTCAGGCGCTCTCCCCGCTGCTTCACGGCGGCGAGCACATGGGCGGACGCCGTTCGGGCACGCTGAACGTACCGGGCATTATCGGTATGGGCAAGGCGATCGAGCTGGCGACGACGAACATCGAAGAGAAGATGACTTCCATCCGTGCCAAGCGCGACCGTCTTGAAGATGCACTGCTTGCAGCACTTGAAGATGTCTTTGTCGTCGGTGACCGTGACAACCGTACACCGAACACCATCCTTATCTCGATCCGCGGGGTCGAGGGCGAAGGGATGCTGTGGGACCTTAACAACTCCCTTATCGGTGCATCTACCGGTTCGGCGTGTGCGTCTGAGGACCTTGAGGCGAACACGGTCATGCTGGCCATCGGTGCCGACAACGAACTGGCGCACACGGGTATCCGTCTCAGCCTTAGCCGTTTCACGACGGATGAAGAAGTGGATTATACGATCAATGAGTTTACGACAGCGGTCGCGCGTCTGCGCGGTATCTCAAGCTCATACGCAAAAGTCGGACCGACGCCTGGCGGCGAAGTCCAAGAGTGCGAACTGCACCACCACTAAGAAAAGAATTTAATAAAAAGGATACGTCATGGCAAAAGGCGATTTGTTAGGCGGCTCATTGTGGGACGAATACTCCAACAAAGTAACGGAGCTGATGAATAACCCTCAAAACCAGGGTGAGATTACAGAAGAGCAGGCAGAAGCTGCCGGCCATAAACTTGTTGTTGCCGATTTCGGTGCAGAGAGCTGCGGCGACGCGGTTCGCCTCTATTGGGAAGTCGATCCGGCGACGGACACGATCGTCGAAGCGAAGTTCAAAAGCTTCGGCTGCGGTACGGCTATCGCCAGCTCTGACATGATGGTCGAGCTCTGTAAGGGGAAGACGGTTGACGAAGCGGTCCAGATCACGAACATCGACGTTGAAAAAGCGTTGCGTGACGAGCCGAACACGCCGGCAGTCCCACCGCAGAAGATGCACTGTTCGGTCATGGCGTATGACGTCATCAAAAAAGCGGCAGGCCTGTACAAGGGTGTTGATGCGGCAAGTTTCGAGACTGAGATCATGGTGTGCGAATGTGCCCGTGTCAGCCTCGATACGCTGCGCGAAGTGATCAAGCTCAACGACCTTAAAACCGTAGAGCAGATCACTGACTATACCAAAGCGGGCGGCTTCTGTAAGTCGTGTATCAAGCCGGGCGGTCACGAAGAGCGTGAGTGGTATCTGACAGATATCCTTGCCGATACGCGCCGCGAGATGGACGAAGAGAAGATGCGCAGCGCTGCCGATGCCGGTGCAATGGGCGACTTTGAAGCGATGACACTGGTTCAGAAGATCAAGGCTATTGATGCTGCGATCGATGAGAGTGTACGCCAGTTCCTTGTGATGGACGGCGGTAATATGGAAGTCATCGACGTAAAAGATGCCGACGAGCATATTGATGTCTATATCCGCTATCTTGGTGCATGCTCAGGCTGTGCCAGCTCGACTACGGGTACGCTCTATGCGATCGAGTCGACACTTAAAGAGAAGCTCTCTCAGAAGATCCGCGTACTACCAATCTAATCAAAGAGTACGCTTCGGCGTACTTCTCCTCTTTCGTTTGAATACACCTTTGTATTATCCTCTGCCACAATACCATACCGATCTTTTCTATGACGGTCTGTGCTGTTATGAGCACTATGGACAAGGGCAAGCCTAAAAGAATTCGATATCGGTCTGTGTATCGGTCCGTGTCAGCAGGTTCTGTATGAGTTCTATGTCACGCAGGATGGACGGCTCGTAAAAGTACGGGTCATCGGCTTCTTGTTCCATGACGTTTTTGCGCAGACTGATCATGACGAAGTTGAAGCTCTCGAGGAGATCCCTGAAAGCGCTGATGTTCTCGAGAAAGATCTCCATATTCGCGACAATCGCATCGGCCAATTTCTGAACGGCGGTTCCGATGGGTGAGAAAAGCGGATTGCGGCACAATATGCTGCCGTACTCCCTGTAGCGTTCGGCCAGAGCATACACATAATCCTCGGTAAGCTTGTCATTCTGGAAGGCGAGTATGATGTCGTGATCAAGTTCATCGTTAAGTTCACGCAGCTCATCGACATCTTCATGATTGATATCGAGATAATAGCTTTGCTCCGCTTCAAACGGCGCTTGCTCTTTTTTTGTATTAGATGAACGGATGTTCTCTTTGCGTACCTGCGTGTTAAGGATGCGAAGCTGTTTCTCCAGTTTGGCATTGGAGCTTTCAAGACATTTTTTATACTCCAGGGCGAGTTTTGCATTGTTGATGGAGGAGCAGACGCTGTAGAGCGTATCGATCAGCTGTTCTTTGTTGACGGGCTTGTTCAAAAAGCGGTCGACGCCAAGGTTGATGAGCGTTACCAGGCAGTCGGATTCATTATTCCCGGAGATGATGATGATGGGCTGCATGGGATGTGTCTGCTTGATATGCTGTGTAAGTGCAATCCCATCCATCTGCGGCATGGTGATATCGGAGATGACAAGGTCATAGCTGTTCTCCCTGTATGCTTGCCACGCTTCGACGCCGTTGCGGACCGCATTGACATGTTTAAAAAGTTTTTTCAAACTGTTTTCCATGTTCTCACGCAGAAGCGCTTCATCTTCTACGTAAAGAACACTAAGTGAAGAGGTCAGTACTTTTAACGCTTGCACTGAAGGCATATACGGCACCTTTGTCTCATAGCCTGAAAGCCAAGTTTATGTGATATATTTTATTCATAATAGCATGATACGTTTTAAATAGAATTGATGATTTCACAATAGTCAGGGAATACAGCAGGAAGCTGTTTACCCGGCATGATCAGGTGGCTGCAGTGCGATGAGAGCAGATACGGGGTCCGGGCAAAGAGGAGCGGCAAAGCACGCATCCCTGCCGGAGAGGATGTTACTTTGTTGTACGTGCTACTTCTATGATCTTGTCATAGTCTGGTTCACTCTCGATGACGGGTACGACTTCGCGGTAGACGATTTTCCCTTTGGTGTCCACAACAAAAATAGTACGGGCCAGCAATCCCTGAAGTTTCCCGCTGGTCATCTCCACACCATATTTTTTGCCTGTTTCATGAAAGGCAAAATCTGATGTCACGGTGATATTGCTGATGTTGTAGCCGCGGCAGTAACGCTGCCCGCCAAACGGAAGGTCCATGGAGACTACGCTCATCTCGACATTCTCAAGCTTGCTGACCTTTGAATCGAATGTATGAATCTCCCGGGAACAGACAGGCGTGTCCAGTGAGGGGACAGTGG
>JBFEWT010000073.1:0-10897 GCA_041546225.1 Sulfurimonadaceae bacterium | reverse complement strand
CTGCCAACGCTCGTAATGCCAATTGGGTATCGTATCGTCGTATATATTATCCACCATAGCCAAATGCTGTGTATATTTAATATGGCTTTGTACCTGCTCTGCAACTTCATAGATCGTATCGCGGTCCATTCTCGGAAGAATGGCTGAAGCTAAAATAGCTACCACAACAATAACAAAGATAAGTTCGAGCATTGTAAATGCATTTTTTTTCAAGAAGGCAACCTTAAAATCACAGTTGCATATATTATATCACAAGTTTAAAAAGGGAAAGTTTGTAAGAAAAGATTATGAAAAAGAGAGGAGGAAGGCAGAAGAGCTCTTAGAGCTTTTCTGCAACCTGTACGTCGTAAAGGATATCGTCCATTGGGTGACGATACATTGGCATAGCAAGACGTTTTTCGTCAAGGATATGACCGATGAAACCGATAGAACGGCCTACGATGAAGAATGCGTTAAGTGTACCGGACTCGATAAACTCATTGATCTCTTCTTCAGAGTAGCCAAGTGCACGCCACATATCGACCATAAGGATACCGATAGTACCGTCAACGTTAAGAATGAGGTTCTCTTTCTTAGACGTTGTAAGCGCTTCTACCGTTCTTGCATAATCAAGAAGCGGAGTACTTGGGAAGTGCTCAGCTGCGTAGTCCATAAGACCTTTGACACGAAGGTCTGGGTTCTTAAGAGACTTGATACGGTGACCGATACCTGGAATCGGCACGCCTTCTTTCTTCATATGGTTAAGGAACTCTTTTGGCGACAGGTTGTTGTCGTCAGCGTACTTGAAGTACTGAGCTGCACCATCGATCGCGCCACCGAAACGTGGACCGATCGTAAGAAGACCTGTAACCAGTGACTCGACAACAGATTTGCCTGCACGCGCCGTAACTTTGGCATTGTGCGCACCGGAAACCGCCGGACCGTGGTCAGCGACAGTTTTCATAACTGTTTCGATAAAGTCAGTAGCCCATTTCGGGTATTGCTTCTTGAACCACAGCAGTGAGACAACATCACCGATACCTTTGCCGGTATCAGGAGTCGCAACAGAGCTGATCGGGAAGCCGGCGTAAGTCGCTTCGTCACCGCGGTCGTCAGAGATCGTACAGATAAACTGCTTAGAGCGACGCACTTTAGGACATACGCTCATCGGTGGCTCAGGGATCGCAGAAACGTTCAGGCTTTCAAATACTTCTTTGATCTTGTTCGGAAGGTCATTGAACGACTCAGGAACGTGGATTCCTGCTTCTGCCATTGCCTTGTTCTTCGCTTCAGCTGTTTCGCGCTCTGCATTCGCAGAAGCACCTGCGTGACCGAACTGAACACCGCTGTCGTAGTACTTGGCGATCGTACCGATACACCATGCGATGATAGGCTTGGTGATCTTACCGGATTTAACCGCTTCGATCACTTTGTACTCTTCGATACCGCCGACTTCGCCAAGAAGCAGCATGTATTTAACGTCAGGGTTCTCTTCCATACGAAGAAGATTGTCGATGAAGACCGAACCAACGAAACGGTCACCACCGATCGCAACACCCTCTGCAATACCGTCGGCATTGATAGAGATGATGTTTGAGAGTTCGTTGAACAGACCGCCTGAACGTGTAACAAGACCACAAGAGCCTGCACGGTGCAGTTTAGAGTTAACGATGTTCTCGATAGTACCGCCGACGTTAGCGATCTTGAATGCGCCCGGTGCGATACCGCCGACCGTTGCAGGCCCGATAACAGTAACGTTTTCAGTTCTTGCACGCTCGTTCATACCGCGAGCCAGACGCTCAGGGATACCTTCTGCCGTGATCATGATACAGCTGAAGCCGCCGATGTCAAGCGCTTCCATTGTAACGTCATAAGCCGTACGGAAAGATGCGAAGTTCAAAAGAACGTCAGCTTGCGGCTGCGCCGCTTTTGCCTCTGCAGTGTTCTTGTAAAGCGGGATCATGATCTCGTCCGGACCCCAGAAGAACTTGTCGAACTTGTTGCTGCTTGTCGGTGCTACGATACCCGCTACCGAAGGCTTGTCGCGCTGGATAGTGTAGTCGTAGTCAAGCATACGCTGGATTGCAGAACGGTTGTTGTTCCAGAAAATTGCTTGTGTGTCGCGTGTAAATAGTTGTGCCATCTTCTCTCCTTATGCCTCTACTGCCATACGTACGATGTCAGTTACGTGTGTTTCCGGGCCATATACATCGATCCAAAGACCAAGTCTGTCAGCCGCTTCTTTAATGTCTTTAAGACCTTTTTCGTAGTTTGGACCACCACGACGTACGTAGATCTTAACACCCACTTCTTTCATTCTTGGAGCGTACTCTTCGAATGCCTGGATGATACCTGTAAACGTCTTTGCAACGTCGGTAAAGTTCGCGATCGCACCACCGATGATCATGATCTTCTCACGGCCCTGCGGGTCTTTCTCGCGCGTCATCAGGTCAAGAAGTGTCTCAGCGTAGAACTTCGTCTCACCCGTAGTCGGACCACCAGAGTACTCACCGTAGTTTGCAAGGTCATCGATACCTGCAAGGTCAGCAATCGTATCAGCGTAAACAACAGATGCACCACCACCGGCGACCATTGTCCAGATACGTGCTTCAGGCTTAAGCAGTGTAAGCTTAAGTGAGGCACCTGTCTTCGCGTCAGCGTCTTCGATAGCCAGTACTTCTGGAGATTTCTCTTCCATACCGAATGCTGTCGGGTACTCAACGTCACCCCACTGCTCTACCATCAGGAAACCAGCCGTATCGTCAAGTTTCGCAACCATGTCAAGCAGCTCGACTTTGTTGCCCTGAAGTACAAACGGGTTGATCTCAAGGTAAGCGAAGTTCAGTTCGCGGTACGCTTTGAAGAAACCGACAGCGAACTCAGCGAATGCCGCTTTGTCTTTGTCTGCAACATCAGCAGGAACGTTTGCTTTGATCTTTGCAGCGATCTCGTCTTCAGTGTCAGTGATTTTGAAAGCGACTTCCGTTACTTTCTCTTCCCAACCCTCTTCGACTTCCATACCGCCTTCTGCAGACATGTAAAGTACGTCATCATCACCGACAACTGTCGCAGAGATGTAATACTCTTCTTCCTGAGTGTGCGGAGTGAATGGCTCAACAACGAAGTGAGTCAGCATATCAACAGACGGGCTGCCAGCTGGCGTATCGCCGTCAAATGCGAAGTATACTTCCTGCTTTGAGCTTGATTTCTCATCGATCCAGTCTGCCGCTGTAATAAGGTTAACATCGCCTGGCTTCTGGTCTTTGAAAAGAACAAGACCGTTTTTACCGCGTTTACCGAAAAGCATATCCGGTTTCGCTACCAGCTTCTTGTCATTCAACCACGTATGATCGATCGCAGCTTCTCTTAGTTCTGGTCCGTTCTTAACAAGAACAGTCTCGTATGCATATGTGAAATTCGGGAAATATTTATCCCAGTGCTTTGCCAAAATTGACTTCGCGTCAAATTCACGAATCGCTTTTTGTGCCATTGCAACCCCTTCTTAAAAAGTTTGTCTGGGATTATAACATGGATTATCTATTCAGTTTCTTCTATTAATCTTTGTTTAACACTCTTATGGCTCACTGTGAACTTTAGTAACACTTGCGGTATACAGCACCTTCTCCTTGTAACGTATAGTTACACTATCGGGCAACACCTCATCATTGACGACCAATCGCTGATCCTGACAATAGCCGATCTTGTAAAACTCCAGACGCAGCTGCATCTTTGCATCGTCCGCATCGATACAGCTGATATTTTTTTTGTGCAGCGCATCGGCAACTTCACCGGCTACATGCAGACGGTAGGCGAAATGTCCGCTTGTGTCCTCCAAAAACCGGTATAGCTCTTTATTAAAGAAGACGCTCAATGCATTCAAACATAAGAGTGCAAACGACAAGACAAAGATCCTTCGGTAGTTCTTTCTGAACATCTTCAGCCGTACCCGGTATGAGTGAAAGAAGGATTGTGCCGCGAGCGGTAGTGCCAGCATCAGGTAAGGTGCGAACATCTGCAGCTCTATACGCTGACGCATGGAGAGCAGCAGTGAGAACAGCAGGGCCGTAGTGGCAAGGTACCAGCTCAGATCGCGCTCTTTGGTAACGAAACGGCGGTAGAGGACATAAAAGAGATAGATAAAGACAATCGGTGAGAAGATAGCGGCATAGATCCCAAGCGTGTCCAGAAGATGCCCTGTCGGGGTACCGCCGGTATCAAAACCGTGAATATACATCGATAGCGAGAAGAGCAGCAGCGTGGCGATGAGAAGCGGTGTCTCTCTCTGTTTAAGTGCATAGAAGAAAAGACCGAGGTACAAAAATGCGAAGGAGCCGTCTACAAACAAAAAGGCTGCGAGTAGAACGTGTGCGAAGTTTTGATACCGGCTGTAGGCGTAGAGATAAAGAAAGAGCAGCAGTATGACCAGTCCGGCATTGTCTACCAGCAGCGCAGCACTGCTGACCCCCGGAAGCAGAACATAGATCAGTACCAGCCAGAGACGGTCCCGCTCATATTTGACATAGGGTTTGGCGATGACATACAGTAGCAGTGCCGACAAAAGATGCATACACATCATCGGCAACCGCAAGGCAAGGTCATTCTGTCCGAAAAAGTTCAACGAGGTCTGTATTATATAGTGTAAAAGTGAGTCCGTATTGTAAAGTATGACAGCCTCACGGTAGCTGATAGAGAGTTCTGTAGACTCCAGATAGAGTATGAACGCATCGATTCCCAGTATAAGGAAAAGGATGAGGCGTTGTTTCATAGTTTTAGAAAGTTGTCCAGGATTTCATGGCCGAATTCGCTCATAATCGACTCGGGGTGGAACTGGACACCGTAAATAGGCCGGTCTTGAATTTTAAGTGCCATTATCTCATGATCGTCTTCACTGTATGCCGTCGGGACGATGGTATCAGGCAACGACTCTTTCTCGACTGTCAACGAGTGATAACGCGTTGCGGTAAAGATCTCGGGGAGTTTTTCAAAGATCGCACACTCGGCAGTACGTTCGACCTTGGATGTCTTGCCGTGCATCATGTTTTTAGCCCGTACGACTTTTCCGCCGAATGCCTGTGCAATGCTCTGATGTCCCAGACAGATGCCTAAAATAGGTACCTTGTCTTTAAAGTAATCGATAACGGCAAGACTCACACCTGCATCGTCCGGTGTAGCCGGGCCGGGAGAGATAATGATCTTCTCCGGTTCAAGTGCCGCTATCTCTTCCACACTCATCTCGTCATTGCGGATGATCTTGAGGTCTGCGCCGAGCTCCAGGCAATACTGAACAATGTTATAGGTGAAACTGTCATAATTGTCTATCATTAAAATCATACTGTTGACTCTGCTTACGTTAGTTGGTTGGCGATATTATAGCGCAATGTCATCGACTACCACACCTTGATTTCATTATAGATACTGTCACGTTCGACAGGCGAGAACCCGCTGTTTTTGATAAGGTTGATGAACTCCTCGAGCTTCACACCGTGCGCACTGGCAGCACCGGCCGCCGAGTTGATGGACTCGCGTTCGATGGTGCCGTCAAGGTCATTGGCCCCGAACTCCTGTGCCACAAGTGCAAGGTTGACCGTAGAGGTGACCCAGTAGGCTTTGAGGTTGGGAACGTTATCAAGAACGATACGGCTGACGGCCATGGTCTTGAGTATCTCATGGGCAGTAATGAACTCCTTGACATTGAGGAAATTGTTCTCGCTCTGGTAGACCAGCGGGATGAAACAGTTAAAGCCGCCCGCCTCATCCTGAAGGTCGCGGATGCGCATCATATGGTCGATACGGTGCTCGCGCTTTTCAACATGTCCAAAGAGCATGGTGACATTGGACTTTTTCCCGCGTTCGTGCCACTTGCGGTGGATCTCAAGCCACTGCTGCGAATTGACCTTCCCTTTACAGATGTAATCGCGTACCTCTTCATCGAAGATCTCCGCGCCGCCGCCGGGCATCGAGTCGACACCGTACTCCACCATAAGGTCCAGTATCTCATCATAGCTTTTGTCATACTCTTCGGCGAGAAAATGCACCTCCGCGGCCGTCAGCGCCTTGACATGTATCTGGGGGTAGGCATCTTTGATCTTTTTAAAGACTTCCAGGTACCACTCAAGGCCCGTATCCGGATTATGCGCCGAGACAATATGTACTTCGGTGATGCCGCGCGAAGCGATATCCTCGACGATGGCAAGGATCTCCTCGTGGCTCATCGTGTAGGGCTTGGGGTTTTTGCGGCTGGCACTGTAGGCACAGAACTTGCAGATGTCTTTACAGATGTTGGTCGGATTGATATGGCGGTTGATATTGAAATAGGTCTTCTTGCCATGAAGCGCCTGACGCCGTGTGTCGGCAAGCTCACCCAGTTCAAAGAGGTCCAGGTCATACAGTTTCAGAGCATCTTCAAAACCGATACGTTCGCCCGATCGTACTTTATCAATCAATTCCATTATCTCATCTCGTAATTTTTTCGCGCATTATAGCAGATAAGAGGCAACTGCCCTTTAATTGATCAGTCACTTCCGCTCTTTCAGACACCATACTGGTATAATGGAATAAAAATAATTTTGGACATGAACATCATGAACATCAATGAACAGATAGAAGACCTCATAGGCATGAATGCCAGCGACTTTGAGCTATCCAAACTATTTAAATCCTACATTGCCGATTACAAGGCTTCTCTGCCCGAACTTTTCGAGACCTCGCAGGGAAAAGATTTTCTGGTGCAGCACACCAAGACGCTCGATACCATCATCACCCAGATGTACAAGACCGTTCTGCGGCGCGTCTTCGGAAACTACCTGCCGATGAAAAGTTCCATCCCGATCGCCATTGTCGCACTGGGAAGCTACGGACGCGAGCAGCTCTGTGTCCACAGTGACATCGACCTGATGATGGTCTATGAAGAGGTGGAAGGGTATAACTCCAACCTCATCATCGAAAAACTTCTCTACCTTGCATGGGATGCCGGTATGAAACTGGGGCACCGGGTACATGAAGTAAACGACATCCCCAAAGCTGCCACAGAAGATATCACCATCCGTACCGCACTCATGGAGTCGCGTTTTATCTGCGGCTCTCCGTTTACCTGGCACGCGACAGAACGCATGCTTAACAAAGTACGCTATAACGACCCCAAAAGCTATCTTCTGGCGAAGATCGACGAAGCGCATGAACGCCGTCACAAGTATCCTTTCTCCATGCAGCCTAACATTAAAGAAGGCGTCGGCGGCCTGCGCGATTCACAACTGCTCTACTGGACGGCACGTACCCTCTACGGCATCACAAACCTTAAAGATCTCAGCGGCAAACTCTTCAGTGACGAAGCCTATAAAGAGTACCGCATCGCACTGGAGCTGCTCTTCCGTGTCCGCAGTGCCCTGCACCTGCTGAGCAACAAACAGCAAGACCAGCTTACACTCGAGCACATGCCTTCCATCGCCCGCATGCTCGGCTTCAAAGATGAACGAAGACTGGTCACCAAACTTCTTGAGGCGCAGTGGCGCATTAACAACTTTACGCAAACCTTTGTCAAAAAGATGCTCCGTCCCTACCTTTACGATACGGCATCCCTTGGCATCATGCGCAATGCGCGATTGCGCAAAGGGTTTTACGAGATAGACGGCAGACTCTTCGCCTCATACCATCTTCCGCCGCAACCCATTGAAACGCTGCTTGAGCTGCTGCTGAGCCTCGAGGACAAAGTCTGGAAGTTCGATCCGAGTTTTATCGGCCAGTTCACCTACTGCACCATCAAGCACCCTCTGCGAGTCAAAACATATAACCTGATCAAAGCACTGTTTGCGCGCGAACACCTTTACCCGTTCCTTGAGCTTTTCTATTATTCCGGTGTTCTGCACCACCTCTTTACCGTCTTCAAAAAAGTGCTCCATATGCCGCAGTTCGACGGTTACCATCACTACCCTGTCGATTTTCACTCCATCAAATGTATCGAAGCACTTGAGTCGATCAAAGAACCGTTCATCGCCGAGCTCTATGAGGGTCTTAAACCGGAAGAGAAAGTACTGCTCAAAGCAACGGTTTTGCTGCATGACACCGGGAAAGGACGCAAGCAGGACCACTCCGAAGTCGGTGCAAAACTCATTGTATCGTTTGCCAAGCACCTGAAACTCAAAGAGAAACAGCAGGAGACGGCAGCTTTGCTGGTCAAGCACCATATCCTGATGAGCAACGTCGCCCACAGGGAGAATATCTATAATGAGAAAACGCTTTACAAGTTTATGTCAAACGTTAAAAGTGCCGAAAACCTCAAACTGCTCTATATCCTGACCTATGCGGACATCAACGGGGTCGGTCCCGGCACCTACAACAGCTTCAGTGCAAAACTCCTGAAAGAACTCTATGACGCTGCGCTTGAAGTCTCCAAGCAGAGCGACCGTATTTCCGATGCCGCAAAACGTCTGGGGATAGAACGTCGTATTCAGAACCTTGAGAGCTTTAAAAGCCTGCCGAAACTGGTACAGAAGAAGATCCTCTCGATCGAATCGAATCTCTTCTTTTTCAAACACAGCCCCGATGAGATCATCGATATCGCCCAGAAAGTACGCGAATGCCAGGAGTACAGCTTCCGTACCGACACCTCAAACGGCCTCAGCATCGAGATCTTTCGCCGAATTCCGCTGAATCTGGGCTACCTGCTTGGAAAACTGAGCCAGTATGATGTCATCTCCATGGAGATCTTTACGCTTTTTGATTCGTTCAAATATTTTAAGATCGAATTCACCGAGACACCGCAGGAGCATGAGCTTGAGTACATTGGCGAAATCATCGACGACTCCTTTGATATGAGCAGAACGCTTGCCTTGAGCAAACCGGTCATCAAACCCAATGAGATCACCCTCGATTGCGAGCACTCCATGACCTACGCCCAGCTCAATGTCCATACCGCCAACCAGCGCGGCCTGCTTGCCTATATCGTCAAATGTTTTGATGAAGCCGACATCAATATCGCGACGGCCAAGATCCACTCGACCAAAAACCGCGCCCGCGACCACTTCTTAATCGAAAAACAAAATCAAATGTGCGATAATGCGGAAAATGTAATATCACTTTTGGTTGAAGGGTCGCAATAGATGTGTGGAATTGTCGGGTATATCGGAGAGAACAATGTTAAAGAAATCCTTTTAAACGGACTGAAAGAGCTTGAATACCGCGGGTATGACTCTGCCGGTATCGCCGTACTTCAACAAAATGACTTCTCCATCTTCAAAGCTGTCGGAAAGCTTGAAAACCTCGAAGCGAAAGTCGAAACTTTCAGCCCCAGCGGCTTCTCTGCCGGCATCGGCCATACCCGATGGGCAACGCATGGCAAACCGACCGAACTCAACGCCCACCCCCACCTTGGCGAAAGTACCTACATCGTCCATAACGGTATCATCGAAAACTACCAGGAGTTGAAAAACGAACTCACTGCCGAAGGCGTACGCTTTTTGAGCCAGACAGACACTGAAGTGATCGTCCATCTCTTTGAGAAACAGCTTAAAAGTGCGGCAAATGCCTTTGAAGCCTTTGAACGTACGATAGCACTGCTTGAAGGGGCTTATGCCGTACTGCTCGTTACAAAGGATCAGCCCGAGAAGATATTCTTCGCCAAACACGGTTCGCCGATGATCGTCGGAAAGGGCAATGAGGGCGGTACCTACTTCGCCTCCTCGGATACGCCGCTTATCGGCCTGTGCAAAGGGGTCATCTACCTTCAAGACGGCGATTACGGCTATGTCAGCGCCGATGACATCGTACTTTACGGCAACAGCGGCCACCAGCTCAACCCGCCGCTTAACCCGCTTCCTCAGAACAAGCTCTCTGCACAGAAAGAGGGCTACCGCTTCTTTATGGAGAAAGAGATCTATGAGCAGAGTGCCGTACTCTCCGACACGCTCATGGGACGATTGAAAGATGACGAGATCGACTTTGAAGAGATCGATCCCTCGCTCTTTGAGGGCATCAACGAGGTAAAACTCTGCGCCTGCGGCACCAGTTTCCATGCGGCGCTGGCGTCAAGCTACCTCTTCGAGCGTTATGCCAAGATCCGTACCAGTGTGGAGATCGCCAGTGAGTTCCGTTACAAAGAGCCGCTCATGACACCCGACACCCTCTTCGTCGTCATCAGCCAGAGCGGCGAGACCGCCGATACCCTTGAGACACTGAAAATGGCCAAAGAGGCAGGACTGAAGACCCTGGTCATCTGTAATGTCGACAACTCTTCCATGGTACGCCTTGCCGATGCCGCCATCCTGACCCGTGCGGGTATCGAAAAAGGGGTCGCCTCCACCAAGGCGTTTGCGACGCAGATGGCCGTACTCTGGATGCTTTCGGTCTATGCCGCAAAAATACGCAGCACCCTAAGCAGCGATGCGATCAAAGAGCAGATCCACCTGCTTCGCGAAGTTCCAGCATGCGTCAAGGTAAGCGATGAGCTGCACGAACGTCTCCGCCGCCTCTCCAAGCGCTATCTCCACGGCCACGGTTTCTTCTTCATCGGCCGAGATGTCTTCTTCCCGCTGGCACTTGAAGGTGCGCTCAAACTCAAAGAGATCAGCTACCTGCATGCCGAAGGGTATCCTTCTGGGGAGATGAAACACGGACCAATCGCCCTGGCCGATCCGGAACTCTTTACCATAGCGCTCCTGCCGCAGCATATGCTCTATGACAAGACAAAAAGCAACGTCGAGGAGCTCAGTGCGCGCGACTCCACCATCTGTACCATCAGTGCACTCTCGTTTGAAAAATCAGATGACCATATTGCCATCTCTTCACAACACCACTACATGCTTGAGTTCTTTGAGATGATGGTCGTGCTGCAGCTTCTTTCCATGGAGATCGCCGTACGTCTGGGCAACGATGTCGATATGCCGAGAAACCTGGCCAAAAGCGTTACAGTAGAATAAAAGGGTTT
>JBFEWT010000004.1:0-35982 GCA_041546225.1 Sulfurimonadaceae bacterium | reverse complement strand
ACGTTTTGCGAAGTTAGCAGACTCTGCCGCAAAGTCGACGTCACGGATCTGAGACTCAGCCGCTTTAACGTTTACCTGAGTAACAGAGATGTTACGTACAGTCGCTTCAAGCTGCTGCTGAACAGAACCGATGTCTGAACGCGTCTTGTCAAGGTCACGCAGTGCGTAGTCGGCAATGATGATCGCTTTCTCTGCACCGGCACGTGTTGCCACGTCGATCGTACTGAGGTTGTTTGTCAAACCTGCTGTTGCCGTAGCACCGATAACAAGTGAACTACCACCCGCTACTGCAACCGCTGAAAGGTCAGCACCTGCATCCAGACGGATACCATAAGTACCGGTACTACCGATCTCGATAGCCGATGCACGTACGTCACCGCCCGCTTTGTTAGCAGCTGCGTTGAACGCGTCAACAACTTTCTGCGCGTTTTCACGGCTTGTTGAATCTACATCAAAAGTAACCGCAGTCGATGTAATCGCTGTAGCAGTACCGTTAATATTGATAGTCGCTGTAAGTGTATTACCTGCAATAGCAACACCACCCGCAGAGATCGCGTCAGCACCGACTGTACCGTCAAGAAGTGCAAACTTGGAAACTGCTGCAACCTGAGAATCGCCGATAGAAACGTTAACAGTCTCACCAGAGTAAGCACCGATGTGGAAGCTCTTGTTCTCAAATGCACCGTTAAGCAGTGTATTACCGTTGAATGAAGTCGTAGCCGCAATGTTCTGCGCCTCTTCCATCAGACGTGAAATATCTTCCTGGATCGCTGCACGAGACTGTGTGCTCTGTCCGTCAGATGCTGCCTGGATAGATTTGGTACGGATAGTATCAACAATTGAAAGGTACTCGTTAAGTGCACCGTCAGCTGTCTGTACAACACCGACACCGTCGTTCGCATTTGCAATCGCCTGGCCAAGACCGTTAGCCTGTGACTTGAGGTTATCCGCAATTGTCATACCCGCTGCATCATCTGCTGCTTTGTTGACACGAAGACCTGAACTCAAGCGAGAAAGAGAGTTGTCCATCTGGAGACTGTTCTGCGTAGCATACATGTGTGCATTCATTGCACCGATGTTAGTATTAATTCTGAAACCCATGATAAATCCTTTTATCTATAAGAGCCAAATTGCTCTTGAAGTTTTTCTCAGCGTCCTTGCTGATATAACCTAGATCGTCCCATTCAAAAAAAACTTTAGGCTTTTTGCAAATTTTTTTGTTACACTTTCACAATTTGAAAATCTCTTACTATATATATAGGATTTACGTTTGAAACTTATTATCGTCGAGTCACCCGCCAAAGCGAAGACTATCAAGAACTTTCTGGGAAAGGAGTATGAGGTCATCGCCTCCAAAGGCCATATCCGCGATCTGCCCAAATCCCGTTTCGGGATAAAGGTCGAAGGCGAAGAGCTCATTCCCGAATACCGCGTCGCCAAAGAGAACAGCGCTACCGTCAAACAGATACAGGAACTCGCCAAGAAAAGCGATACCATCTATATCGCGACCGATGAGGACCGCGAAGGAGAAGCGATAGGCTGGCACATCGCCCATGCGATCAAAAAAGACCCCGAGGCCCTGCCGCGTATCGTATTCCACGAGATCACCAAGACCGCGATCAACCACGCGCTTGAGACCGCACGCAACATCGACATGGACCGTGTAAACGCCCAGCAGACCCGCCGTCTGCTCGACCGTATCGTGGGCTACAAGCTCTCCCCGCTGCTCAGCTCCAAGATCCAAAAAGGGCTCTCCGGCGGACGCGTGCAGTCTTCGACGCTCAAGATCATCGTCGACCGCGAGCGCGAGATCAAAGCCTTTGTCCCCGAAGAGTACTGGACTATCGACACTGTCTTCCCGCCGGCACTCGAAGCGCAGCTCATAACGTTCGAGGGCGAAAAACTTCAGAAGCTCTCCATCAAGAACAAAGCACAGGCCGAAGCGATGACGGCGACCATCAAGGGCGACAGCTTCACCGTCGCTTCCATCGAGACCAAGCAGCGCAAAAGCTCGACGCCGCCGCCGTTCATGACCTCGACCCTGCAGCAGACCGCCTCGTCACAGCTCGGTTTCTCTCCAAAGAAGACGATGATGATCGCCCAGTCGCTCTACGAGGGTGTCAAGACACCTAACGGGACATCGGGTGTCATCACCTATATGCGTACGGACTCCCTGAACATGGCGAAAGAGGCTGTAGATGCCGCACGCGATACCATCAAAAACAGTTTCGGCGAGCAGTACCTGCCGGCAAAGCCGAAGAGCTATACCAAAACGGCCAAAGGGGCACAGGAAGCGCACGAAGCGATCCGCCCGACGATGCTCGACTTCACTCCCGAAGTCGCTACAAAGTTCCTCAAAGCCGACGAGATCAAACTCTACCGCCTCATCTACAACCGCTTTTTGGCATGTCAGATGAAAGACGCGCAGTTCGAACAGCAGAGCATCATCTTCAAAAGCGAGCATGCCGAGTACCGTGCAAGCGGGCGCAAACTGATCTTTGACGGTTTCTACCGTGTTCTCGGCAACGAAGACAAAGACAAACTTCTTCCGGTGATGAAAGAGGGGCAGGCGATCGTGATCGATTCCATCAAACCTGCCCAGCACTTCACCGAGCCCCCTTCACGCTACTCCGAAGCAAGTCTCATCAAGAAACTCGAAGCCGAAGGGATCGGCCGTCCCTCAACCTATGCACCGACCATCTCGACCCTGCAGGCGCGTAACTATATCACCCTGGAAAAACGACAGATCGTTCCGACAGAGGTCGCATTCACCGTAACGGACATCCTCGAAAAACACTTCGAAGATATCGTCGATGCAAGCTTTACGGCCAATATGGAAGAGGTCCTTGACCAGATCGCCGACGAAGGCAAAGAGTGGCAGAAGGTCCTGCATGACTTCTACTTCCCGTTCATGGAGAAGATCGCCGCGGGCAAAGAGAACATCGTCAGCCTCAAGATCGCCAAACCGCTCGGACGCAACTGTCCGCAGTGCGGCGAAGAGCTTCTGCTGCGCTCGGGCCGCTATGGAAACTTTATCGCGTGCAGCGGTTTCCCTAAATGTAAATACACCGAGCAGGTGGAGAGCGAAGAGGGTGCGGAGAACAGCGAGGCGCCAAAAGCCGAGACGACCGATGAGACGTGTGACAAATGCGGCAGCCCGATGGTCATCAAAAACGGCCGTAACGGCAAATTCCTCGCGTGCAGCGCATACCCGAAATGTAAGAACACACGCCCGATGGAAGCACCGAAAGAGGCCTCAGTGCCATGTCCGGACTGCGGCGGCAAGCTGCTCTTCCGCCAGTCACGCCGCGGAGCGTTTTGGGGATGCGAGAACTACCCTGAGTGCAAGTTCATCTCCAAGTTCGAGCCGACAGACCAGAAATGTGAGCAGGAGGGGTGCAGCGGCGTACTTGCCAAGCGCACCTACCGCAACAAAGAGGTCTATGAGTGTACCGCCTGTAAAAACCGTACGCCTGCCGAGGCTGAAGCGTAAACATGAAGATCGGCATCCTCTCCGACACCCATACAAAGGTCAAACGCTCCCAGCGTGTTATCGACCTGCTTCTCGAAAAGGGGGCCGAGTTTTTCATCCATGCGGGGGATATCGTCAAACCCGAGATGCTTGAACAGCTCAAGGCGACCGGCAAGCGCCACATCGCAGTCTACGGGAACAACGACGCGCATCTGCATGAGTACCACAAGCGTTATAACCTTGTTCAGGAGCCGCACTACTTCAAGCTCGCCGGCACCAAGTTCAAACTGATGCACCTGCCGTTTTACATGAGTGCCGACACCGAGATCGTCCTCTTCGGGCATACCCATACCTTTGAGTGCGACTTCAAGAACGGCACCCTCTTTCTCAACCCGGGTGAAGCGTGCGCGCGCAACAAACCGGTCTCGGAGTGTGCCATTCTCGAAGTGACACCCGAACAGTTCAACGTCACCTATTATGCGCGAAAACTGAAAACTGAAAACTTCGAAGCGCGCCACTTCAGTTTCGAACGGGGAAAGCAATGAAAAAGATCTTTTTATGCGCCATCAGCAACATCAACAGCGGTACCTGTAACGAAGACTGCAAGTTCTGCTCGCAAAGCGTGCGCTACAAAGCGGACATAGAGCGCTACATCCAAAAACCCATCGACACCATCATCGAAGAGGCCAAGGCCGTCGAAGCGTCGGGAGCACTGGGCTTCTGCCTTGTGACAGCGCATAAGGGGCTGAACGACAAAGTACTTGACTTTGTCTGCGAGACAGCCCAGGCCGTCTCCAAAGCAGTCCCGCGCCTGCGCCTCATCGCCTGCAACGGGACGGCAAACATCGAACAGCTCCGCGAACTCAAACGTGCCGGCATCAAGGCCTACAACCATAACCTCGAGACATCGCGCGATTTCTACCCCCAGGTCTGCACCACCCACAGCTGGGATGAGCGCTATGAGACCTGCGAGCGTGTCAACGAAGCCGGTCTTAAGCTCATTACCGGCGGCATCTTCGGGATGGGTGAGACACACGAAGACCGCATCAGCATGCTTGAATCGCTCAAAAGCCTTAACCCCACGTCGGTACCGCTTAACTTCTACCACCACAACCCGGCCCTGCCGCTCAAACCCAACCCGCTTGATGTCGACGAGGCGCTGGAGCTTATCCGCCTCGCACGCGAGATCATCAGCGATGCAGAGCGCATCATGGTCGCGGGCGGACGCGAAAGTATGTTCGGTGCCCGTCAGCACGAGATCTTCAGTGCCGGTGCCAACAGTATTGTTATCGGAAACTACCTCACAACAAAAGGACGCGATAAAAACAGCGACCTTGAGATGCTCCGTACTCTGGGCTTTGGTATCGCCAAAAGCCCTGAAGACCATTAGGATACTATGATGACTGACATGAGCAACATCAACGATGAAGTCACACTGATTATCACCCTCTCGCTTGTGGTGATGCTTTCGCCTTTTTTTGCGAAGATATTCAAAGTACCGACCACTCCGGTAGAGATCGTGTTCGGTGCGATACTGGGCTACATCGGGCTGCTCCATGAGAGCCATCTCTTCGAGCTGGTCGCGGAAGTAGGCTTTTTATACCTGATGTTTATCGCCGGTACCGAGGTGAACATCAAGAAACTACTCAAGACCCATATCTCGCTGATGAAACGGATCTTGTTCTATATTGCCCTGCTCTACCTCTTCTCTATCGGGTTCGGGCTCTACTTCGAACTTGGCAAGATCTTTATGGTCCTGCTGCCGCTTATCTCCGTAGGCCTCGTCGCCGCCCTCTCCAAAGAGTACGGAAAAACATCATGGCTGACGCTCTCCATGACCGTCGGGAGCATCGGCGAAGTCGTCAGTATCGCCGTATTGACGCTCACCTCCGCCGCGCTCAATGTCGGCGTGGGCTTTGAGCTTGTCCAGGTGGTCGTCGCACTGAGCCTCTTCCTTATCATCATCATGCTGCTCTTCAAAGGGCTGCAGCTGCTCTTCTGGTGGTTCCCCGAAGTCACTACGGAGCTTATGCCCCATGACGACAACAAAGAGCAGGATATCCGCCTCTCCATGGGTATCTTCTTTATCCTCGTAGGCATTATGCTCTACCTCGACCTTGAACTCGCGTTCGGTGCCTTTATCGCCGGTATGTTCATCCCGACATTCTTCGAGCACAAACACGAACTTCCCGAAAAACTCGGCAGTTTCGGATTCGGGTTCCTCGTTCCCGTCTTTTTCGTCTATATCGGCACCTCGTTCCATCTCGAAGCGCTCATGATGGAAGGCCTTATCGTCAAAGCACTCATCATCGCGCTGGGAATGATCTTGATGCGCGTCATCAGTGCCGGGGTCTTTGTTCAGGAACTCGGGCACACCAAAGCTATACTTATGGGGCTTTCGCACTCCATGCCGCTGACGCTTCTTATTGCGATGGCGACACTGGCCTACCATGCCAACAGCATCGACCAGCTGCACTACTATGCGTTCATCCTTGCGGCACTCTTCCAGGTGCTTATCGTAATGATCCTGATCAAACTTATCTACCGCTATCTGCCCGATGCACTTGAGCATCCGGAGGAGATCAAACAGAAATAAGGCTCCTTCCCTTATACCTTTTCACTGTCGGGGATCCCGGCTCTCCTCTTGCAGATGATAGTCGCTTTAGGTATAATCAAAAAAACGTGAAGGGGTTGCGATGTCACGATCTCTGTTGCTTCAACTGGCACGCGACTCGATCGAAGAGGTGCTCCAGAGTACCAAGACCATCGATCGCGACAAGCTGATTGAAGAGCATCCCGTACTTGCTGAAAATGTCGCTACCTTCGTGACACTGACCATCAACGGGGAGCTGCGCGGATGTATCGGTTCGCTGGTCGCGCATAAACCGCTGATCGACGACATCATCCACAATGCAAAAGCGGCCGCTTTTCAAGACCCCCGCTTTCTTCCCATAAGCACCTCCGAGTACCTCCATACCACGGTCGAGCTCTCCCTGCTCACGCCGCCGGAACAGCTCAGCTACGCCGACACCTCAGACCTCAAAAACAAGGTACGCCCAAAGATCGACGGGGTCATCCTTTCGCATAATGGCCATCAGGCGACCTTCCTGCCGCAGGTATGGGAGGAGCTCAAAGATTTCGACGAGTTCTTCGCCCATCTGGGTATTAAAGCGGGACTTGGCAGCACTGCGCTGGAACTGCACCCTGATATCTATGTCTATCAGGTGGAAAAAGCGGTCGACGGACCCATCATACCCTCATGAAAACAGCAGAGCCCCTGTGGTATCAGAGCTACAGCAACGGGATCACCTGCGGACTGTGCGAACACTACTGTTTTTTGATCCCCGGCCAACACGGTCTCTGTGCCAATCAGCAAAACATCGACGGGAAACTTGTCAACACGACGTTCGGCGAACCCTACGCGCTCAGTATCTCCCACATGGAAGACCGCCCCTTTTTGCACCTTCTTCCCGGTACTACGGCACTGGGTCTGGGAACCAAAGGGTGCAACATGCACTGCCCCTACTGCCAGAACCACACCATCAGCCAGCATTACGAGAATGCCGAGCCCCTGAGCCTGAGCCCCGAAGCCGTCGTCAAACTCGCCCTTGACAACGGCGTGAAGGCCATCGCCTACAGCTACAACGACCCCGTAGTCTTCTACCAGTACGCCAAAGAGATCGGCACCATTGCGAAGACAAAAGGGCTTAAGAACCTTTTTCAGACAGCCGGTATGGGCTCGGAGTTGCTCTTTGCGGACCTTGTCACCTGGGCCGATGGTATCCATATGGACCTCAAATCCTTCAACCCCGCCTATACCAAAAGCGTCCTCGGCGGCAACCTCTGCGCACTCAAAGAGAGGCTGCGTTTTGTGGCGGGCTCTGCGGCATGGCTCGAGGTCACGACGCTTCTCCTCAACAAAGTGAACGACTCCGACGATGAGCTGCGCGCCATTGCGGCGTTTATCGCAGGCGAGCTTGGGCCGCATGTGCCGTGGCACATCAGTGCCTTCACCCCGGCAAACCACCGGCTCAACCACAAACCGACGGCATCGGAGTCACTGCTTAACGCCTATGAGATCGGGAAGGCCGCCGGGCTGCATAACGTCTATTTCGGAAACGTCCCGTGGCTCAACGAGACCCGCTGTCCGGAGTGCGACACCCTGCTGCTGCAGCGGCGTGATTATGAGATCTTTGAGAACAACCTTGTCGGGGGCTGCTGCCCTCACTGCAACAGAACACTGGAAGGAGTCTGGTCATGAGTAGAAGAGAGATGTATTTCAACGGCAGTTTTTATCCTGCCGAGTCTAAAGAGATCCTGCGTTACATCGCTGCGTTTGATGATAACAAAACCCTTACGGATGAACATACGCCCCGGGGTATGATCGTACCGCATGCGGGGTATATCTACTCGGGATTTACCGCCAACCTTGCCTACCACCTGCTCCCCTCGAGCAAACGCATCATCGTCATCGGTCCCTCCCACCGCGTCGCCTTCGAGGGGATAAGCATCGCGCTCTATGACACGTATGCCACGCCCCTGGGGGACCTTGCCATCGACCGCAGCTATGCCCAAGGGCTTCAGAAGCGTTTCGACATCGCTTTCGAACCCGCACTTCACCATGAGCACTCCACCGAAGTGCAGATGCCCTTCATCAGACACTACGCGCCGAAGTCCCGGGTCATAGAGATGGTCTACGGCAACTACGCCCCCGAAAAGCTCTCCAAGATCATCACCGCCCTGCTGCAGGATGAAGAGAACATCATCGTCATCAGTACCGACCTGAGCCACTTCTACACCGAAGAGGTCGCGAACGAGCTCGACAACATCTGTCTGCATGCCATCAAAGAGGAGAAGATCAAACTGCTGCATGAAGGGTGTGAAGCGTGCGGAAAGATAGGGGTAGAGGGGATGATCATCGCCGCCAAAGAGGCCGGCCTGCAGTCGCAGTTGCTTGATTACCGCACCAGCTCATGGTCCAGCGGCGACACCTCCAACGTCGTAGGCTACACCTCGGCGATATTCTATTGATGTGAACGCCGAAGGAGCGAAGCCCCTTTGGCTGCGCTGGCCGCTATGGCACTAAAGTACACAAACCCTTCCGGGGTTTGCATTTAAAAAGCAGATCCTGATTTCAACTGAGGCAAAGCCCTTCGGCTACGGTTACTCCAGATCACTCACACAGCGGATATATGAGGTGTTCTTCTTGCTGCTTGTCGCGACCGAACCGAGCTTGAAGCCGACTACATACGCCTCCGTCTCGCTAAACTCGTCATCGCTCCAGTAGTAGCGGCTCATCATCACACCGAACACCTCTTTGTCAACGCTTGGCCCGGTATGCCCATAATTGACGATTCCGTAGAGTTCATCGAGCGTCGGCAGCCGCCACTCGCGTTCGAAGAGTCCGAGCGATTCGCACCGCTCCTGTGCGCCCTCGTAATCAAACTTCGCCATTTTATCCGTCGCCTCCAGCGGCTGCCACATGATCTCGTTCGCCCGGTCCACAACCCCCTCCGCGCTCTTTTCGAAAACGGCTTTTGACGCTGAACGAGGGGCATCCGTACAGATGACGCCCAGCTGTTTACCCGCAGGAGAGATGGTCACGTCCCCCTCCTTCACGTAGCATGAGTAACCGTGGGTGGAACCCTCGATGACCGCGTCGCCTTCGCTGCCTGTCGAAGACTTTGAGGGCCCCGTCATGACGCTGTTCGCCGACCAGAAACTGCGTCCGGAGGTAAAGCGTTCATCGCCTTTGAGTTCAAACAGCTCTTTGATCTGCAGGGTGCGCCAGCTGCCGCCGTCATGGTCTCGGCAGTAGCGCTGCGCCTGCTCAAACGTCAGGTTTTCCGCAGGAGCCTCATGCAGCTGTGCACAGAGCGATACATACAGCAGTGTTAGCGCAAACAGGTACCTCATATTCATCCTCCAAAAATGTTTTCTGCATTATAGCAGTTCAAACACTCTGGCATGACAATTGCTTTTTAAGATGCCAAAGGAGTATGCCATGCAATCTCGCTTACCCGCCGTTACCGAACCCATCCTGACGAACATCGAACTGCTCGTCAAAGAGTACCGTACCAACCTCCTGCGCTTCACGAACGAGCATCCCGAACTTCCGACGGATATCGAACAGTTGGCAAAGTCATACCGCGCAGAGCTGTTACAAAATGCAGCCCGTACGCAGATCTGCACGTCGTAATACCATGCTCGTCGAGACCATCCCCCTGGGCAATCTCGCCCTGCTCCTGCTTCCCGTCTCTGCCGTCATCATCGTCATGCACCGTTGGCAGCTCGGCAGCGGAAAATCGCTTTATGCCCTTGCAAGGATGCTGGTACAGCTGCTGCTCATCGGCTATGTCCTTACCACCATCTTCGAGGCCGACAGCCCGCTGATCGTCGCGGCCGTGCTGCTTGTGATGGTCAGCGCATCGGCATGGATCGCCCTGAACACGCTGAACATCCCCCGCATGCCGCTTTACGGCTTTTCGCTCCTTGCCATCCTTGCCGGCGGCGGCATAACCCTTGCCCTGGTGACACAGGCGGTCTTGCATATCGAGCCGTGGTACGACCCGCGCATCATGATTCCGCTGGCGGGCATGGTCTTCGCCAACGCCATGAACAGCCTCAGCCTCAGCGCAGAGCGGCTCGAAGTGGAGCTTGAACGCGGCGCAGACTACGAGAGTGCCCGCGCTGCCGCGATGCGTACGGCGATGATCCCCGTCATAAACTCCCTCTTCGCCGTCGGGCTGGTCTCGCTGCCGGGCATGATGACGGGGCAGATTCTCTCCGGCGTCGACCCGCTCATCGCCGCACGCTACCAGATCATGGTGATGGGGATGATCTTCGCAAGCGCGGGGCTCTCCACGGCGCTCTTTTTGGCCCTCATCAAAGAGAGAGTGCACATCAGCATGCCACCAAAATAAGGCACATGACATTTTTTGACATTTTCCGGGCATACTCTTTTTACGAGTGTTCCGCCTGCGTGTCCACTCACTCCAAACTATGACCCCGGTTACCGTTCACAGCTGGTCTGCAGAGTATCTCATGCAGCCCGACACTCCTACCGTACTGCTTCGCAGCGGTGACCGCCAAATCACTCCACCTCTTCGCCAAAGAGCACTTCTATACCGTACTCTGGGTGCGTTATGGCGTACTTTTTATACTCGTTGCCGTTACGCGAATGCAGGGTCACGACGATGCTCTCATCGGCCAGAAGCGCTCTTACTTCCTTGACGCCGATACTGCGTTTGCCGTAGCGTTTGAGCGCATTTCCCCAGATGCGAAACGTGCATGATCCCGCCTGCTCGAAACACTCGCCGTCCTCGGTATGGATCTTTACGTTGGAGCAGCTGTAGATCTTGGTCATGGCGCCAAGCACCTCTTTCTTTGTCATCTCCACAACGCCGTCGTCACAATAAGGGCATTTTCCTAACATCGCATTCCCCGTTTAAAAGTAGCAAATTCTACACTACTTTTAGCCAAAAACACTAAAACATGTCTCAGCAAAGCTTACGCCGTAGAGGTGCTTCTCGATGCCTAATCCTCTTTTATACTCCGTTTCGCTAAAATAACACTCCTTATCTTTACGCAGGACTACAGCGGTATTTCGGCCTAAATATAAACAGACTATTTTGAAAGAACAGCATGTCCGTAAAACAACAGATTCTAGAGACCATCAAAACACGCCCCCTCATCATCGACGGGGCGATGGGTACGCAGCTGCAAGAGCGCAGCGACAAGATCCCCGAAGCGGCGTGGGAAGGCAACGAAGGGTGTAACGAACTCCTCAACGTCACCGCGCCGGATGTGATGAAAGAGATCTTTCACGCCTACCTGACCGCCGGGGCGGACCTCATAACGACCAACACCTTCGGTGCATTCGACTGGGTACTTGACGAGTACGACATCGGTCACCGCGCCTACGAGCTGAGCAAAGCGGGTGCGGCTGTTGTGAAAGAGATGTGCGACCAGTTCAGCACCCCTGAAAAACCGCGCTACGTACTGGGCTCCATCGGGCCGGGGACGAAACTTCCAAGCCTCGGGCACATGCACTATGATGAGATGCTCAGCGGCTACACCGAGTGCTGTCTCGGGCTTATCGACGGCGGCTGTGACGTCTTTTTGCTCGAGACCTGCCAGGACCCGCTGCAGATCAAGGCGGCCCTGCACGCCTGCGAAGCGGCCAACAAAGAGCGCGGAACCGAACTTCCCATCATGGTCTCCGTCACCATCGAACTGGCGGGCACGATGCTCATCGGTACGGACGCACAGACCGTTGCGACCATCCTGGAGCCCTTCGACATCATCAGCCTCGGCTTTAACTGCGGTACGGGGCCCGAGCAGGTCGTCAAACACGTCAAGACCCTCTCCGAAGTGTGGGGCAAGCCCATCTCGGTCCATGCCAACGCAGGACTGCCGCAGAACCGCGGCGGCTACACCTTCTACCCGATGGGACCCGACGAGTTCGCCGAGCGTCAGGAGAACTTCCTTGCCTTCGACGGCGTCAGTTTCCTCGGGGGCTGCTGCGGGACGACACCCCAGCACATCCGCGCCCTCGCCGACCGCGTAGCCTCCATTACCCCTAAAGCGCCGAGCGGTTCACAGCCGACGGCCCTTGCATCGCTCTTCAACACCGTACCGCTTATGCAGGACCCCGCACCGCTGCTCATAGGCGAGCGCTCCAATGCGACGGGCTCCAAGGCGTTTAGAGAACTCCTGCTGGCGGAAGATTATGAAGGGACGCTCACCGTTGCCCAGCAGCAGGTACGTGCAGGTGCGCACGCCATCGACGTCTCCGTCGGTTTCGCCGGACGCGACGAGACCAAGGACATGAACGCGGTCATGGCGCTTTATGCGCAGAAGATCAACCTCCCTATCATGGTCGACTCCACGCAGGTGCAGGGTCTGGAAACGGCACTTAAACATATCGGCGGCAAGGCGATCATCAACTCCGTCAACCTCGAAGACGGCATCGAGAAGTTCGATGCGGTATGTCAGCTGGCAAAGAAATACGGCGCCTCGCTTGTCTGTCTCACCATCGACGAAATCGGTATGGCCAAGACGGCGGAACGCAAACTCGAAGTGGCCGAGCGCATCTATGAGCTCGCGACACAGAAGCACGGCCTCAACCCCGAAGACCTCGTCTTTGACGTCCTGACCTTTACCGTCGGTTCGGGTGATGAGGAGTACCGCGACGCGGCCATCCAGACCATTGAGGCCATCCGCGAGCTCCACCGCCGCCACCCCGAGGTGGGAAGCACCCTTGGACTTTCCAACATCTCCTTCGGCCTCGACAAAGATGCCCGCCCCTACCTGAACTCTGTCTTCTTGCACCACTGTCTTGAAGCGGGTCTGAGCTCGGTCATCATCAACGTCAAACACATCATCCCGATGGCGAAGATCTCCGATGAGGACAGGAGCTTCTGTGAAGACCTCCTCTTCGACCGCAAACCCGAAGGACAGGCGCTCTTTGATTTCATCAACCACTTCAGCTCCAAGGAAGCGGTCGACGCCGAAGCCGAAGATGAAGCCTTCAATGCCCTCAGCGACGAAGAGAAGATCGCCAAGCTGCTCATGGACGGTGACAAAGACCGTATGATCCCGCTCGTCGAAACGGCACGCCAGAGCATCGCACCCGAGCGCATCGTCAACGAGATCCTCATCGATGCCATGAAAGTCGTCGGCGAGCTCTTCGGTTCGGGCCAGATGCAGCTGCCGTTCGTCCTGCAGAGTGCCGAGACGATGAAAGCGACCGTGGACTACCTTAACCCCCACCTGCCAAAACAGGAGAAAGCGGCTGAGACGACACTCATACTGGGAACGGTCAAAGGCGACGTGCACGACGTCGGCAAGAACCTTGTCGACATCATCCTCACCAACAACGGCTTCAAAGTCATCAACCTCGGCATCAAAGTCGATCTTGACAGCTTCATCACCACCCTCAAAGAGTCCAACGCCTCCGCCATCGGCATGAGCGGCCTGCTGGTCAAGTCGACGCAGGTGATGAAAGAGAACCTCGAAGCGATGAAAGCCGCGGGTATCGACGTGCCTATTCTCCTCGGCGGCGCGGCGCTGACACGCGCCTTTATAGATGATTTCTGCCGTCCTTTCTACGACGGTCCCATCTTCTACTGTAAAGACGCGTTCGACGGCGTAACGGCGATGAGCCGCATCGAAGCGGGCAACATGGACACCGACCTCCACGGCAAGCGCGAGCTTGACGAGGGGCTCCTCAAAGAGAAAGAGGAGGTGATCATCCCGCCGTTCAGCGAGCTCACCATGCCATCGCGCGACGTCCGCGTACCCACCCCGCCGTTCTGGGGACGCCGCGTCATCACCCTCACCCCTGCACAGATAGAGATGGCCTTCAGCTGGGTCAACCACAAGATCCTGTTTAAACAGCGCTGGGGCTACAGTGCCAAAGGGATGGAGAAAGAGGCCTATCAGAAACAGCTTGATGATGTCGTCTGGCCGGCGTATGAGCGCCTCAAAGCGCAGTTCATCGACGAGGGGCTTTTCGATCCGACCATCATCTACGGCTACTGGCCGTGCCGCAGCGACGATAACACCCTGTTAGTCTTCGACGAGAGCGAAGGGTGGGCAAGTGAGGCCGATATCAACACCGAGCGTTTGGAAGATGTTATAGGCCGCGCGGAGTACCACTTCGACTTCCCCCGCCAGCGAAAGAAACCGCACCGTGCCCTGAGCGACTTCTTCCACAGCGAGCGCCACGACGTACTGGCAATGACCTGTGTGAGTGCCGGCTCCAAGCTGAGTGCGTACGAGAAAGAGCTCTACGATGCGGGCAAATACACCGAGTACTACCAGGTCCACGGGCTGGGTGTAGAGCTGGCCGAAGCGCTTGCCGAGATCGCCCACAAGCAGATCCGGCTTGATCTGAACATCTCCGGGAACGAAGGTCCGACCCTCGCAGACGTGCAGATGAACAAATACCAGGGCTCACGTTACAGCTTCGGCTACGCGGCATGTCCCGACCTTGAGCTGAACAAGCCGCTCTTTGCGCTGCTCAAGCCCGAAGAGTTCGGGATCGAACTGAGTGAAACGTATCAGATCCACCCGGAACAGTCCACGTCGGCACTGGTGGTCTACCACCCCAATGCGACGTACTACAATGTGTAAGAATGGAATGGTTTTGATTGATGTGACTTTACTCCCTAAAAACGTAAGGTCGCTTACGTTTTCTTTACGGGAGATATCCTACTACAATGTTTGATTTTTTTAAGAAAAAGGAAGAGAAAGAGACCATGATCGACCTCAACGAAGAGCTCTGCTACTGCAACAACCTCACCGCCGGCGAAATCGTCGACTGTATTAAAGAGAACAATTTCACGACCCTTGAAGAGCTGCTTGAGCAGAACATCTGCCCCATGGGCGACAAATGCGAAGCGTGCCATGAAGAGGGCTACAACAACGACGGCTTCTCGCTGGCGATGATGCTCTCGCTCATCAAACAAAAACGCCTCTGATCAGAGGCGGGCATACTCTTCCGCGATACTTCTTGCGTAACGCTCCATGACGTCAACCGCCTTCGCATAGTCATAATCCTCACCGTTGAGCGCCTTTGTCTCCATCGTCTCCGCCATCCGCGTGTACTCTGTAAAACGCATCGTTGCAGCAGCCCCTTTGATGGAGTGTGCACTCTGCATGATCTGGTCAAAATCTCTGTCTGCTATCGCTGCGCGCATTATCCCAAGCTGTTCTTTATTGCTCGCTATAAACCTCTCCATCAGTTTTGCGATGATCGGTGCAGAAAGTCCCAGGCTTTTTTCCACATCGCTCAGCGTGCGGATCAGCTCCGTATGTGTTATCGGGTCATCCGGCAGGACCTCTACGACACGCGCATACGTTTTAATCACCGTATCCAGAGCATTCGAATCGATCGGCTTGCTCAGGTAGTCGCTCATTCCCGCTGCCATAAAGCGTTCACGGTCGCCCTCTAGCGCATTGGCTGTCAAAGCGATGATCGGGATCTCGCTGTCACGTTCGCGAATAAGCTCCGTCGCCTCCAGCCCGTTCATCACCGGCATATTGACATCCATGAAGATCACATCGTAGCTCTTTTCACCGCTTTTCTCAACCGCTTCGCGGCCATTTTCGGCAAAGTCGACCATAATGCCGTACTGTTCGAAGAGCTCCTCGATCAGCATACGGTTGACATCATAATCTTCCGCCACCAGCACCTCCAGTTCGTAACGGCTGTGAATGTCGACGCTGCCTTGCGGTTCGGTACCCTTGACGTTGCAGGTAAGCAGTATGTTGTAAAGTACCGACGGACATGCTTTATAGCCCGTGATGACAGAGACATTCTTCTCCCCTTTAAGCGCCTCTGCCTCTTCGTCGATGACGATAAGACGGGTCGTATCCGTCCCCTCCCCCTCTTTGATCCCGCGGGCCAGCTGCGCATCAAACATAATGACGATATCGCTTTGCGGGCACATACGCTGACGTGCATCGAGATTGCCGTCGCAGATGTAATATGCGATACCGAACGACTGAAGCTGCTGCGCCACCTCTTTATAGAGTTCGCCGCTATCTTTGAGTATACAGATAGTATGAGAGCCTGTTTCCTCCCTGACCATATGTTCTGCAAGACAGGTCACGACGTCGATCTCGAAGAAGAAACGGCTTCCTTGCCCCTCTTCGCTCTCGACAGCGAGCTTGCCGCCCATCATCTCCACCAGCGATGCGCTGATGCTCAGACCAAGTCCTGTTCCGCCGAACTTGCGCGTAGTCGATGTGTCCGCCTGTGCGAATGTCTGAAAGATCTTCTCCTGACGCTCTTTGGAAACACCGATACCACTGTCTTCCACACTGAAGAGCAAACGCTGAACAGCGCCGCTGCCTGCATCCCCCGCAACGCTGACATCGACACAGACTCTGCCGCCATCAGACGTAAACTTGACCGCGTTGCCGATCAGGTTGGCCATGACCTGTTTGATACGCAGCGAATCGATCTGGATGCATTCGCTCATCTTGGGGTCCAGCCGGATCGTATAGTCGATATCTTTCTCCCGCATCTTCGCTTCATAGAGCATAAATGCCTCTTCGAGCTCGACAAAAGGGTTGATGGGAACGGTCGCAAGCTCCATCTTCCCGCTCTCTATTTTAGAGAAATCCAGGATATCGTTGACGATCCCCGTCAGTATCTTGGTCGAGCTTTCGACGATATCGATATAGCGGCGCTGTTCCCTGGAGAGCTCCGTCTTGGAAAGCAGGCTGGTAAAACCGACGATACCGTTCATCGGTGTCCTGATCTCGTGACTCATGTTGGCGAGGAATTCGGACTTTGCCTTTTCCGCTGCTTCGGCACGCTCTCTCGCTTCTTCGAGTTCGGTAATATCCGTAAACGTCGAGAGGAAAAAGCTTCCCTTCTTCAGCTCTATCTTCTTTACACGGGCGGAGAAAACACGCTGTTTTCCCGTTTTATCCACAAGGAGTGCACGGTAGATGTTCTCGGGATTATCAAAGATCTCCTCTGCCCAATACGTTTTATCGGTCGATTTTCCGAGGTACCCCTCTTTCTCGACAAAAAGTTCGCAGATGCAGTCGTGCCTGCCGGTAAAATCATCAAGATCCTTAAAATCGAAGGTATCAAAGAACTTCTGATTGATCTTGCTGACGTTCCCGTCATCCGCCGTCAGGATGACGATGCTCTCCTGATTGTCCAGGATGGCGCTGATGCGTCCCTGCTCCTCTTCAAGTTCGCGCGTCGTCACCTCGATGAGATGGGTCAACGCCCCCATCGAAGAGCTTTTACGTTCGGGCTCCTCCCGTACCGGTTCTTGAGAGGAGTGCACCTGCGAAGACTCGGATAAACACAGCAGTGTCGTCGTAATATTAAGCAGCTCGTTGCTGCCGGAGGTGTGGAAGAACTCGCCGTAGGTAAAGAAACCCGCCTGGGGTGCCAGACGCGAAAGGGGCGCAAACTCCTGTTCAAGTCCCTTCCCCAAAAAAGCTTTTCTGGCGGCACAGGAGTAGATGAACATCCCCTCTACAGGCCGGGGCTTTGCATCTTCAAAAACGCTCCTGGCATGCTCTTCGATCATCGTGTTGCTGGCAATGCCGAAACGCACCTTTTTCCCTTCGTCGATATTGCCGGCGAACAGTACGGAACCGTCTTCAAGCGCGGCGATCATGGAGCGGGCAATATTCACTCCGCCCTGCGTGAAGATGAGCGGGAACTCGATAGTCGAATCGGGGGCACGCGCAACGATCTCGTCACCGAGGTACTTGGCATACACCTCCAAAACAGGCTTATGGTCGATCTCGATGATGCGGTTGCCCTCGGCCCGGGTAATGGTCAGCTCTTTGCCCAGGGGCGTCCAGCCAAGGCTGTAATCATAAAAGACGTGAAGTGTAGGACTGCTCAGCGCGACGGCGACTGCCCCGTTTTGCAAGATCTCGGTCCCGTGAAAGACCGACGTCTTTTGAAACTGCTGATTGTCCCCCGCCATCCCGCCGGAGACAAGGACATCCGAACCCGCTGCCGATGAGAAACCTTCCAGCAGCACTTGCCCGTTTTGCGTCAAACCGTCGGCGAACATGATGACGCTTTTGGTATCTTCTTCCATCAGCGCCCTGGCAAGCGTCCGTCCGCATTCATAGGAGTCGCCGACGGCAAAACTGCTGCTGATGCGCGCAGACTCGAAGACGCTGACCGATATAAGCGTCTCGCCCTCATACATCTTCCCCTCAAGGATCTCGCCCGATGTCGTACTGCCGATCACGACAGCTCCGGGCAGCCCCGCAGCGATCATCTGCAGAAGATGCCCGATAAACGCCTCATCGCTGCTGCCGCAGAACACCTGTACCAATACGGCACTCTCCGACGCGTCCGGACGGCACTCATCGAGCCACTCTTTAAACGAATCATCATCCCTGTACTGACGGTTAAAGCATCGCATCTGGCTACCTCGGTCGGATTTTTTTATAATTTACTATAATATCACAACTATTGATATTACTGTGCGCTATTGCGGGTATTACGCGATATGCTTAGAGAACTTTGTCATAAACTTCTGCACTTTTGGTGCGACGACCATCTGGCAATACCCCTGTGTCGGGTTAAGCGTATAGTAGTTCTGATGATACCCTTCGGCAGGATAAAACGTCGGTGCCGCGCTCAGCTCCGTGACGATAGGATCCCGCAACGCTTCTTGAGCCCGTGCGGCAGATGCCTGCGCCTGCGCTTTTTGCGTCTCGTTCTGATAGAAGATCACCGAACGGTACTGTGTTCCCGTATCCGCACCCTGGCGGTTGAGCGTGGTGGGGTCGTGGATCTCCCAGAAGATATCGAGGATCTCCTCAAAACTGATGACATCGGCGTCATAGGTGATCTCCACCACCTCGGCGTGCCCGGTAGTTCCCGTACAGATCTGCTGGTACGTCGGGTTCGGGTTCATACCGCCGGCGTAGCCGCTGATGGCGCTGCTTACCCCTTTGACCCGGTTATAGACCGCCTCGATACACCAGAAACAGCCGCCGCCGAGCAGCGCTTTCTCTTCATTTGCCATGTTCGTGCCCTTTGATTTAAAATTAACGGATTATGCAACGATGCCCCTTTAGCTCTTTAAGGGCTTGCAAACTACTCGCGTGCTTTAAGCGCGTCATATATTTTCTTCATCACCGAAGTTGCGACGCCGTGTCGCTCCCCTTCGCGGACAATATAGCCGCAAAGCGTCTCCAGTTCGTTGCGGCGCCGATGCTGAAAATCGAGGTGCATAGAGGTCGAGGCCTCCTCTGGCAGGCCGGCAGCCGTCTTGAGCGCTTTCTCCGTCTCCGCTGCAATATCGACACCCCGGGCGCGCGCCACGGCGGCGATCTCCTCAAGGAGTGCTTGTGCTTCGTCGCCGTGCTTCTCATAGACACGCCGGATACTCATGTCGTAGTAGGTCGTAAGCGCTGCAAAGGCACTGATGAAGAGGTATTTCTTCCAGACCGCCTCTTCGATGTTCTCGGGGGTCTTGCAGCGCAGGCCCGCCGCATCAAACAGCGCGGCGACCTCGGCAGTCGCTTCGCTCTCGCCGCCGAACACCGCGGCAAAGACCTTCCCCTGCTTTCGGATCACCCCGGGTGCTTCGATATGCGAGAGGATGTAGGCGCAGCCGTTGAGTATGCGCGCATCCGCCATGGAAGCGATCGCGGCGCTGTGTTCCACACCGTTGGCAAAGGGGATGATGATGCTCTTTTGCGTGATGGCCGGACGCAATGCAGTGAGCGCATCGGCGATATCGTAACTCTTGACGCAGAGCAGCAGCAGGTCCACACTCCCCTCAAGCGCATCGGCAGTGACCACCGCGCTCGGATGCGCCGTGAGCTCCCCCTCATCCTCGATAACACGCAACCCCTTTTCGCGGATAGTCTCGGCGTGTTCGCCCCGTGCGACAAAGATCACCTCGTCATCGCGCCCCGAAAGGGAAAGTTTTGCCCCGATATACCCGCCGACCCCGCCGGCTCCGACAACTGCTATTCTCATACTGAAACTCCTGTAGATGCCATTATACGCTATTGAAAAGTAAAACGAGAGAAGGTTTGGAAGAGGAGGCACGGCAGGGCGCCGCACCCAAAAAGCGCTTAATGCATCGTGTGCGCCATCTTCTGCAGCACAAGCAAGCCGGTATAGAACCAGATGATCAGGCCCGCGCTTCCAAAGGCCGCCAGCCGCTGCAGCAGCGTTCCCCCGAGCAGGCCGATACGCCTGTAGAGCAGCAGCGCGCCCCAGAGTGCGGCGACATAGCTTATGAGCCCGAACATATGCACCCACTTGTCGCGGAAGGTGGCCAGCGGTTTCATCACCTCATCACTGCCGATTATCCAGTAATAGGCGTTGGCGATATCGCTCGCGTAGTGAAGAAAGAAGAATGTACCCACATGGCTCAGCGAACCCAGCAGCATCAGCGGGGCAAGGGCGTAGGCGCTATGGTGCAGGAACGTTCTGAACTCCCTCTTCATGATCAGCGATGCGAGCTTGAAACCGGCAAATACCAGGACAAAAGTCACGGCGATGGCCATCGCCAATGCGCTGAAACCGACCCAGTCGACGCCCTTGCCGAAGATGCCCTCCAGCCATACTCCGCTATGGTACCACGGCAGCTCTTTTTTCAGCGGCGAATGGCCCAGTCCGTGATGGAAACGCATCGAAAAGGTAATGACCGCCAGCAGCCAGATATAGACCCACGTAAAGGAGGTGTGATTATCCTTTATCTCGACAAAGAGCGTCTTCGAGGGCTTGGTGACGGTAAAGGCGACCGCCTCGCAGGCGTCGGCGCAGTCCATACAGAGCGTACAGTCGCGCATGGAGTTCTTCTTCTCGAAGAGGTAGGGCTGCAGGTTGGAGTCACACGCCTTCGTACACTCGAAGGTCTTGCACTCGCTGCAGGCGCTCTGGTAGGTGGAGAGCTGGGCAAAACCGACCTTGCCGTACGCCTTGGTCACCGCACCGATGGGACAGAGGGTGTTGCAGTACTCCATATCTTTATAGAGGTAGTAGCTCGCGAACGCGATGATCGTCAGTACCAGAAAGAGCAAAGAGGCGATCCACGGCGTCTTGAGCAGCCCCGGGAAGAGATAGACCGGCACCCAGTACAAAAGTATCAGCAGCGCCAACCCCGCTCCGCGCTTTTTCAGCCATGCAGGCATCGGCTTGTTCAGACCGAATTTCGTGAGGTAGCTCCCCACGAAACGGTGCGGACAGATACCGCAAAAAGCCGGCCCCAGCGTAACGAGGGAGACGATCATAAAAAATGGCCAAAACAGCGACCAGAAGACGGCCGTCGTAAAGGGGTTCTCCTCTTTGCTGGTATAGAGAAAGCCGAAATAGAGTGCTGCAAGGAAAAGAGCAAGGACGCCCAGCCTTACCGCCATGACGACTTTGCTGTTTTTAAAGAGCGCTCCCACAATCGGCCATCCGAAGATATCCTTCGGGCTTCGTTTGATCTGGTCTACCATACTTCACACTCCTAGAATTTGACGGAAAGGCCTGCCGTATAGACCCGGCCCGGGTTTACGACGATCGAGATATCCTCTTCATCGAAACTGCCGTCCTGGTTGGAATCACCCGAAGCACGCGCGGCATTGTAGTAGGACTTATCCATAAAATTGTCTACGCGGGCGAAGAACTCGAAGGCATAACCGCCCACTTTTTTGCTGTACGTCACCAGCAGGTTCATCAGGCCGTACCCCGGAATCTCGAAACGGTTCATCTCATCCGCATAATAGCTCGAACGGGCGTTGAGCTCCCATGTCGCCAGCAGGTTCGGCGTCCACCGGTAGTTTGCCATCAGGTTGAGCTGGTGGTGCGAGACACGCGGGACATAGTTGCCCGTGAGGTCATACTCTGTCGTCGAAGCGGCCGGCGGCGCGAAAGGCGAGTTCGGGTCGTACAGGTAGAGGTAGTAGTGCTCATACTTCGTAAACTTCGCATCCAGATAGGTGTAGGCCATGTTGAACCAGAACTGCTTGGAATCATCACTGTTCAGCGCAAGCTCAACACCCCGGTTACGTACACCCCCGATATTGTCGTACATAGACTCCGGCACCGTTCCCAGGTCTGCATTCACATACTGTCCGGCCGTAGAGAGGATATAGTCCTTGCGGTCGATCTGGAAAAGCGCCAGATCGTAATCGAAGAGACCGTAGCTGCCGCGCAGGCCGATCTCATAGTTGTAGGCCGTCTCCGGTTTCAGGTCGGGGTTGTTCTGCGACGGTGTGCCGTAAATATCGAGGTCACCCGAGAACATCTGCTGGATCGTCGGCGTTCTGAAACCGCTGGAGACATTCGTATAGAGGGCTGTTGTTTCACCCATCGCATAGGTCGCACCCACCCTGAACGACTGCACGTGAAAATCTTTCTCCAGCTTCAACGCGCTCGTATGTTCCGTAAAGTCATACATCAGCGTATCGTGGCGCGCATTGGCCGTCACCACCAGGCTGTCACTCAAAGCATACTTCCCCTCGCCGTAAAGCGCGTAGACCTGCTCGTCGGTCACATTGTCATTTTTTATGTCACCGGCATAGTTGATCGGCGAATATTTACTCGTACGCGACGTGATGATGTAGGTCGTCTTGTTCTTGTACTCATTGGCGCGCAGGTCCGCCCCCGCCATAAGCGCGATATCACTCGAAGCAGTTCGGTACTCGCCCTTAAGACCGCGCTGTACCTGACGGTATGCATTCTCCTGCGTGTAGGCATCGTTATCGGTGATGGTGTTGTTGAACTCGTCATATTTCTGCGGTGCGGAGAGGTAATCCGTATAGTCCGTAAACTGGTACGCGTTGACCATCAGGTTGGCATCATCCTCAAAGTCTTTGGCATAGGTGATGAAGAACTTGCTCAGGTCGACATCGAACTTGCGTACATAGTCGCGGTTCTCGCCGGTACCGTCATCTTCGCTCTGCGGGTTGGTGCTCGCCTGTGTCACACCGGTGACCGAACCGTGGGAGTCTTTCTCACGGTGCGAGAGCTCCGCGCCGACCATGATGTCCGAGCTGTCGTCGATGAAGTACTGAAACTTTCCGTTTGCGTAACGGGTCAGGTAGTCCGCGTCTTCCCAGTAGCCGTCACCCTTGCGCTGGCTGAGCTGCAGGTGGCCGCTGTAGTTCTCGCCGTCGCTGAAACCCGTACGCGCCACGACCTTGGAGTAGTTAAAACTGCCCGCTTCGACGGCACCGTAGTTGTGATTGTATTTCGCACCGCGCTTGGTCGTGATGATCACCGCACCCGAAAGGGCATCGTCCCCGAAGAGGTACGACGCGCCCCCTTTTATCACCTTGATGGACTCGATGTTGTCCAGGTCGATATTTACCCTGCCGGTGCGCTCAAAGACAGGGACACCGTCGATCACCACGGCCACACCCGGGCGCTCACCCATAAAGACCTGGTTCTCGATCCCGCGGATGTGTATCTTCACCGAGTCACCGCCCTGTATCTCCGTCGTCAGGCCCGGGATGCCCTGCAGCACCTGCTGAATATTCTCTATATGCGCCTTGTCGACGCTCTCCCCGCTGATGGAAGCCGTATTGGAGACTTCCGTACTCTTGCGCTCAAAACGGTCATCAATGGAGGATGAGACGATATCGATCGAGTCAAGCGCCACCTCGCCTGCTGATAGGATCTGAGAGAGTGCCAACACGGCTACAATACTGAAACGCATACAAATACCTTAAATAATTTTTATAATTATTCTTTAAAAATGTTACATTACTGTTAAATCCTCCTCCCTGCGCCAACCACCCTAAAACTTCGACAGGGACAATGTTTTATCACCTATTTCACTAAAAATATAATTATTTAACGGTATAATTATGATCATTTCAACAAATATGTACTTAAGGAGAGGGTGGTCGTATGAAAAAAGTATTGATTCTTGGGGGCGGGTTTGCCGGGGTTGAGGCGGCCATCATGCTGCGAAAAGCCTCCTTTGAAGTAACACTCGTCAGTGACCGAAGCTATTTCTACCTCTATCCGCTCTCCATCTGGGTACCGACCCGCGAAAAAAAGTTCCAGAACGTCTGTATCGACCTGAGTGCACTGCAAAAGAAACACGGTTTTGAGCTCATCATCGACCCCGTCACCGAGGTCAATGCCAAAGAGAACCGCGTGAGCCTCGAGTCGGGCGCTGTTTTGCAAGAGCATGACTACCTCATCCTTGCCATGGGGGCACACAAGATGAACCCCAAAGGCCTTGAACACACCCTCTCCATCTGCGGTGCCCCGGAATCTGCCCTGCAGCTGCGTGACCGCCTGGATGCACTCATCGAACTAGGCAGCGGCACCATCGCGTTCGGTTTCGGCGGCAACCCCAAAGACACATCCGCGGTACGGGGCGGACCGGCTTTCGAGCTGATGTTCAACGTACATAACCTGCTGCAGAAATACGGCATGCGCGACAGCTTCGAGCTGCACTTCTTCGCACCGATGAGCGAACCGGGCAAACGTATGGGTGACAAAGCATTCGATATGCTCCAAAGCATGCTCAAAGAGTGCCGCATCACCCCGCAGGTCGGCAAAAAGATCACCTCCTTTGACGAGAAAGGCGTTCTCTTTGAAGACGGCTACCATCTCGCTGCCGACCTGACGATGTTCATCCCCGCCGGCAGCGGCCACGGCATGCTCCAGGATGCGGGCCTGCCGCTTAATGAAGCGGGCTACGTCTGCATCGATGACAGCTGCCGTGTCCGTTTTGAAGAGGAGGATGCACCGCAGAACATCTATGCCATCGGTGACACCGCTGCGATCGAAGGGCCCCAGTGGCGTGCGAAACAGGGGCACATCGCCGAGGTCATGGCGCGTGCGGCGGCAGCCAACATCATCGCCGCCGAACGCGGAGAAGCCCAGACGCACGGCTACGGCGAACATCTCAACATCCTCTGTATCATGGACACCGGCGACGGGGCGACTGTCGTCTACCGCGACGAGAAACGCGCCTTTATGCTCCCCCTGCCCGTCATCGGCCACTGGCTCAAAAAAGCGTGGGGGATCTACTTCAAACAGAGCAAGCTCGGCCGCTTTCCGCGCCTGCCGGGCATGTAGTCCTGTTTACCGTCATGTAACGCTCCCGTAACACGAACAGGGTACTCTTGCACATCCCTAATCTATAGGGTATGAAAGGACATGCATGACAAAGTCATCGACAAAAAAGACGAAATTTCTTCTAAGTCCCGCTGAACTCCTTCTAATCAAGAAGCTGCGAAAGTACAAACCGACACGCTGGATGCTTGAAAGCTGACACAGCGCCCATAAAACACCCTTTCTCCCCTCCCTGTTCATTGCAATGTAATTAAAATTTCGGTATAATCCCCAACCTCTTTTTAGACCACGTCTAATCGAGTAATTTTGCAAAGGAGTCAAACGATGCCAAAGATGAAATCTGTAAAAGGCGCTGTAAAGCGTTTCAAGGTTAAGAAAAACGGTACGATCAAGCGCGGTACAGCGTTTAGAAGCCACATTCTTACCAAACAAGATGCAGGAACTCGCCGTAACCAGAATACGCCGAAAATAGTCGCAAAAGTTGACGAAAACAACATCAAAGCGATGATTAACTAAGTTAACATCCCACCACTCCAGCCATGCTGGGCAAGTCCACCAAAGATGTGGCACCGATGACCCAAAGGGTGCATACGGTAAAGTAAAGGAAAGAAATGCCAAGAGTAAAAACTGGTGTCGTCCGTCGTAGACGTCACAAGAAAGTACTAAAACAAGCCCGTGGTTTCTACAGCGGTAGAAGAAAACACTTCCGTAAAGCGAAAGAGCAGCTCGAGCGCAGCCTCGTATATGCTTACCGTGACCGCCGTCAGAAAAAACGTGACTTCCGTAGATTGTGGATCGTTCGTATCAATGCGGCTTGCCGTTTGAACGACATCAACTACTCATCATTCATCAATGGCTTGAAAAAAGCCGGCATCGAACTTGACCGCAAAATTCTTGCTGACATGGCGATGAACGACGCAGCAGCGTTTAGCTCTGTTGTCACTCAAGCTAAAGCAGCACTCTAGTTTTTAGGGCTCCGGCCCTAAAACTTCCTCTTTTAACTTTTTCTTCAAAACGATCACTATTATAAAAACCATTATCTTTTTCAATTAAAGTTGTCTCACAATAGCTCTATCTGATTTTTCACAAGGAGCTTACCATGAAACGCTATCAATGCATGACCTGCGACTATATCTATGACCCGGCCGTCGGTGATCCCGAGAACGACATAGCGCCGGGCACCCCGTTCGAAGAGCTTCCCGATGACTGGGTCTGCCCCGACTGCGGCAGCGATAAGGATGAGTTCGAAGCGATTGAAGAGGAGTAGAGCGCTTTTTTGTTACAATGGGAGTAAAAAAGAGGCGATCATGGTCACCGAACTCACCAACCCACTGGTCAAAAACCTTATCAACCGCCTGCGATCGAGCCATACCGATGCTTTGCGCTTCCGGCACATCATCGGCGAGCTCTCCAAACTGCTAGCCTATGAAGCGTTCCGCGAATCGATGCTTATCGAAGCGACGGTACCGACGTGGAACGGCAACAGGTCTTACGGCTTCATCAGGGAAGAGGAGCTTGTCTTCGTTCCCATCCTGCGTGCGGGGCTGCCGATGCTCGAGAGCATCATGGCACTGCTGCCCGAAGCGATGTCCGGATTTCTGGCGATGAAACGCGACGAGTCTACGCACCAGAGCGTACTCTATTACGACCGTCTTCCCGATTGTACGGGCAAGACCGTCGTACTGCTTGATCCCATGGTCGCCACCGGGGGTTCGCTTTGCGACGCGCTGCAGGTCGTCAAATCAAAGAACCCGGCACGTATCGTCTCTTTGAATGTCATCGGTTCGCCCGAAGGGCTGGAGGTCGTGAAACAGAAGCATCCGGACATTACGCTCTACATCGCGCAGATAGACAAAGAACTCGATGCGAACAAATACATTTTACCGGGGCTGGGAGATGCGGGGGACCGGGCGTACAATACGCCCGAATAGCTGTTGCCTAAGCGGGGAGGGTTACTGTTCTCTTTTCTGCTTCTTGAAAGCGCGTACGCCTTTTTTCAATACACGTATAAACCCTGAAGCCTGCTTCCCTCCGCAGAGGCTCTCTTGCAACTCCTCGCCATCATATGTGATAAAATGGAAAGTCGGCGTTGCTTCGGGTATGAACTTCTGGGGGAAATTCTTGCTTGCCGGGGTGAGCAAAACAGGAACATAATATTTATCGACATACATCTTTACGACTTCTTCCGCAAGGACCTTATGCATGAACTCACACGATTCGCACCCGGTCTTATTCATAAAAAGCATCATAGGCTTGTTCTCTTTCTGAGCCCTTGCCTGCCCGTCTGCGTACGAATATTCCCATGTGATCTCTGATGCACTCAGTGCTATGACCGACAAAAGTATTAGGCATATTTTCTTCATATCAACTCCCCCTCCAAACGTGCTGTCATCTAAGAAACAGCTCCCTTGGATCAATATTTAAATATATATTAAGAATAATAGCTAATACTTTTTTAAAAATAGCTCAAAAACGTATAAACACGGTGTCTAATTTTTGTGATATCACAATCTTTATCATATGAAACTATATGTTATGATTGTACTACCCGCTTCCAATGAAGTATTTTCACCCGATAGGATAGAAGATGGAAAAGCTTTTACTTGTTGAAGACAACAAGACCCTGGCAAAACTGCTCGCCAAAAAACTTGAAAGCAGTTTTGACTATACGATCGATGTCGCCTTTTCCCTTGCCCAGGCAAAAGAGCGCGTCGAAGCTTCCGGTGAGTATTTCCTTGCCATCCTCGACCTTAACCTTCCCGATGCCCCCGACGGCGAAGTCGTCGACTATATTCTCGGCGAGAAGATCCCGGCCATCGTCCTGACGGGTTCGATGGATGAAAACGTACGCCGCCAGATGCATGCCAAGCCCATCATCGACTATATCGTCAAAGAGCGGATCGAAGATGTCTTCTATGTCATCAACACCATCGAACGCGTGGCAAAGAACCGTCACCACAAGGTCATGGTAGTCGATGACTCCATGGTACTGCGCAACCAGATCAAGGGGCTGCTCCAGAGCCAGCTTTTCAACGTCTTTGCCGTCGCTCACGGCGAAGAGGCGCTCAACATGTTCGATGAGCACCCTGACATCTCCATGGTACTGACCGATTACAACATGCCGGTGATGAACGGTCTGGATCTCACCATTGCGCTGCGTAAACGCTACCGCAAAGACCAGCTGGCCATCATAGCCCTCTCCTCTGCAGACGACAGCGGGGTGTCGGCACGTTTCTTGAAACTCGGTGCAAACGATTATATACGCAAGCCCTACAGCAAAGAGGAGTTCGTCTGCCGTATCAACAACACCATAGAGGCCCTTGAGAACATCCAGCGTATCGGCAACTTCGCCAACATCGACATCCTCTCCGGCGTCAACAACCGCCAGTATTTCTTCAAGACCATGGAAGCGTATCTCCATCAGGCCGCCGCCGAAAGCGAACCGTTTGCTATTGCGCTTATCGACATCGACAACCTCAAAAGCATCAGCGACCACTACGGCCACCGCGTCAGTGATGCCATCATCAAAGCGGTTGCTTCGGCGTTTAAACAGGGACTTAAAGGTTCAGATCTTCTGTCCCATTTCGGCAACGGTGAGTTTGCCATCTGCTTAAAGCAGGTCCCAGCCGATATGGCGACAGAGCTCCTTGACTCGATCCGTGCAAAAATCGCCGCATCGCCTATTACGCTTAAAGACGGCAGGACCCTTGCCTACAGCGTCTCAGGCGGTGTGACAGACCGTGTGGAAGACAGTTTCGAGGAGATGCTCGCAGAGGCGGACATGCTGCTCTATCAAGCGAAAAACGAGGGCAAGAACAGGGTGCTCTCCCGTTAGGAGGCTCCTGTAAACCGTCATATTCTCACGTAAGCCTGTTGCGCTATAATAGCTCCCATATCACCTTGCATCCCATGGAGTCGTTCACTATGTTCCGCCGCTGGCAAAAAAGATATTACCTCGCTTTTACCCTCCCGGCCATCATAATGGGCGCCATAGTCGCCACTCTTTTCTACACCCTGCTGACCGATAGTTTTAACCAGCAGATCCTTCAGCAAGGCCATACCGAGTCCTATGCAAAGACGCAGACCCTGCGGGAGTTCATCGATCATGCAGTGCGCAGTCTGAACATCGTGGAGCTCCACCCTGCACTCCATGCGTGGCTGAGAAGCGATTTCGCCCCCGAAGAGACGCCGGCGGCCCAGTCACTCTTCAAGACCGTCATAGACCTCGCCCCCGAATTTGCCCAGCTGCGCTTTATCGACACACAGGGCAATGAACGCATCCTTATCAACCGTGAGACGATTGACTCCCCGGCCGAAACGGTAGAAGATGCCAAGCTGGAAAGCAAAGGCCTGCGCAACTATTTCCTGCGTTCTATCGCCCTTGAAGAGGGGCAGCTCTGGATCTCGGCGCTGGACCTGAATATCGAGAACGGGCTGATCGAGCAACCCCTCAAACCGGTCGTCCGCATCAGCAAACCGGTCATCATCGACGGTGTCCGTTACGGTATACTCGTCATCAACGTCTTTATCCAGCCCTTGCTTGAACAGCTCTCCATGTCATCGAACTACCATGTCTATATCATCGATAAAGAGGGGGAGTTCCTGCTGCACAAAGAGAAGCGTTACAACTGGTCACGCTATATACCGAGCGGACAGAACCTTCACACCGTCTTTCCCGATGAAGCCGAAGCCATACTGGCGCATCCTGAGTATACCGGGAAGAACGTGCACAGCCATACCCTCGACCTGCCTAATGATGAAGAGCTGAAGCTGCTGCTTGAGCTGAAGACCGATATAGCGGGGAACAACCACTATACCGCTCTGGCTATCGCATTTATTTCCGGTATCGTACTCATCTTTGTCCTTCTGCCGTTTGTCAACATCGCCATCATCCGCCGCAGCAACCTCATCAACAAAGAGCTGGATATAAAACTGAAAAACCAGCTCTACGAACACCGCCGGAAAGACAACCTGCTCCTTCAGCAGTCCAAAATGGCCATCATGGGCGAAATGCTCTCCATGATAGCCCATCAGTGGCGCCAGCCGCTCACATCCATTGCCGCCATCGCCGCTCGGCTGAAACTTACAAGCTCCCTTGATGCATTGAAGCAAGAGGAGCTTGACCAGGCCTGCGACGACATAAACGAGATAAGCCAATACCTCTCGGGCACCATCAACGACTTCCGCGACTTCTTCCGCCCCAAACTTAAAACAGAGCAGACCTCCGTGCCGTTCATCCTCGATAAGGCCTTGATGATGCTTGAGGGCCTCATTACCAAAAACGGCATTGCCGTAAACAAAACATACGCATCCGTCGACACGATCGACACCTATGCCAACGAACTGCTGCAGGTCGTACTCAACCTCATCAAGAATGCCGCCGACGCCCTTATGGAAAACACGTCCGGGGAGGCTTCCATTGCCGTTTCCCTGACCCAGGAGAACGGCAGCGTCGTCATCAGCATCAGCGACAACGGCTGCGGCATTCCCGAGGAGGTGCAGGCGCATATCTTTGAGCCCTACTTCACGACCAAGCAGGAGATGAACGGCACAGGGCTGGGTCTGTACATGTCCAAAGTCATCATCGAAGACCATCTTGAAGGCACCCTGACCTTCCACAGCACTCCGGAAGGGACCGCGTTCACCATTACCCTTCCGCAAGAAGTAACGCCCAAAGAGGTACAGTAGTGCTATAATTCAGCCATTCAATACCCGCGAGAGGGGAAAGGCGACCCGTGAAAGAGCGTGCATCCCAACTTACTTTCCTGCTGCTGATAGCCATGCTGCTGTGGGGCGGGGGCTGGCCCGCACTGAAGATACTGACCCAATCCGTCTCTGTCGAGGTGCTCTCTTTCTGGCGTTTTTTCCTGATGTTTTTGGCTTTCCTTCCCATCATCTACTTCTACAAAAAACCGCTGCATCTCAGCCCCAAAGGGATCAAGTACATCACGCTTAGCGCCCTTTTGAACGTGGCGTTCATGTTCCTCGCCTTTTACGGGGTGATGTACGGGCTCGCCGGAAGCGGCGGGGTGCTCGTCACCACCTTGAGCCCGCTGCTGACCTTCGCGCTTGTACTGCTCATACATCGCAAGCGGGTATCGGCAAGCCAGATCGCGGGACTCTTTCTCGGTCTGCTCGGCGGCGCGGTCATGATGGAGCTGTGGCAGTTCGATGCGGCGCAGTTTCTTGACGGCGGCAACCTCTTTTTCCTGCTGGCCGCACTGACATGGGCGTTCATCACCCTGCTTTCGCAGCGTTCGCACCTGCACATCGACCCGCTGCACTACACGTTTGCACTCTCGGCGGCAGCCACGCTCATCCTCTTTCTCCTGGCACTCCCCTATGGCATTCTCGCTGTTTTTGAGCAGGGTGCACCCTTCTGGGGCGCCCTTCTCTACCTTGCCATCCTCGGCCAGACCGTCGCTTCGACCATCTATTTTTACGCGTCGGGCAAACTGGGTTCAAGCCGGGCCAGCTCCTATATGTTTCTTGTCCCCGTCAGCGCACTGCTGATCAGCTGGCTGCTGCTGGGCGAAGTGCCTTCGCTGCCCGTCATCTTCGGCGGTACGCTCAGTACGCTGGCCGTCTACCTCATCAACCGCAAAGAGCGATCCCATGCCAAGACATGAAGCCTTTCACCGCCGCCTGCTCTCCCTTGAGGACGGCGCGTACGACGTCTACTTCAACAACATACGCTACGGACTGCGCAAAGAGACGCTCCTCAACGGAAAGCTCATCAAACTCTATGCCGAAGAGCTCGGAGGCAACGACTTTGTCAGTCTCAATTACTATCCCCGGACGGCAGACGGTCTGCTTAAGCCGTGCGAGATGCCGCAGGAGAAGGTCATAGCGTTTGTGCTCTCCCTTACCGTGTAAAACTGACTGCAAATTATCACAAATTTTATATAAGGTTATATTCACCTGATTCTAACTATAATTAACACCTAATATTAGGACAGGCCATGAACAAGCAGACTTCACAACACACTGCCACTGCCGAAACTGCAACCGACATCTCGGAAGCCGAGTTCAAATTCCGCCTGCTATTTTTCCAGCGCATCATGGCGTTTGCCTCCCTGAGCATCATCGCTGTCGGTATAGTCCGCTTTGTACAGAACGAGACCATTATCGCCTACCTCGACATTGCCTTTGGCTCTTTTGGCCTGCTGATGCTCTATATACTCCAGACAAACAAAAACGCTTTTAACATACTCTCAACACTTATCCTCGGCATCAGTTTTCTCTTTTTCACGCTCCTCTACCTGCTTGCACCGGAAAACCCGACACGGGTCTTCCTCTTTTTTCTTCTCATCGCCTGTACATTCTTTCTCAAAAGCAAACAAGCCGGTTTCTACACCCTTTGGCTGAGCATCTTCGTCCTGCTCTTTTTCCACTTTACAGATATGTTCAATACCGGTTTTAACAACTTCGACATCCTGAGCACGACCATCAGCCTGACCGGGCTCTACTTTATCCTCTACTTCTACGATGATTTCAAAGAGCACCAGTCAAAAAGCCTTAGAATCCTCAACGACTCGCTTGAACGGAAAGTGAAGGCACGCACGGCAGAGCTCGAACTGCTCAATACCAAGCTGCTCGAAGAGGCGTGCCAGCTGGAGAAGCTCTCCACCACCGACCAGCTTTCGGGCCTCTACAACCGCCGCAAGCTCAAACAGCTCTTCAGCTATGAGAAGAAACATGCCAAACGCCACCATATGCCCCTGTGCGGCATCCTCATCGACATCGACTACTTTAAAGCCGTCAACGATACCTACGGCCACAATATAGGCGACCACGTCATCAAGTCCATCGCCGATATACTCAATGCCAATACCCGCGAATCCGACTGTGTCGGCCGCTGGGGCGGCGAGGAGTTCCTTATCCTTCTGCCGCGCTATGACATCGTGCAGGCACAAAAGCTGGCGGAGAAACTGCGCGAGATCGTCGAACATACCGTCATGATCGAAAACCACAAGGTCACCATCAGCCTGGGGATCACCGCGCTCATTCACGATGAGTCGATGGAGGGCTTTATCCATCGTGCGGATATGGGCCTCTACTGCGCCAAAGAAAACGGCCGAAACCAGGTCGTCTCGCTCCCCAGCATACCCAGCCAGTGACCTTAAAAAAAATGGATTCTTCCCCTGACTTAATAGTTTTGTAACACTTTTAGTCTAAAGTATGTAAAACTATTGAGGAGATGCCATGCATCCGCTTAAACTCTTTGCCGTAATGCTCCTGAGCTTTTCACCCCTTCTCGCCGCTGAGATCGAGGTCGACGGCGCCTACGTCCGCGAAGTCCCGCCGACCATGTCCAACACCGCAGCCTTTATGACCCTGAGCAGTCTCGCTTCCGAACCCATCTCCCTGCTTGGCGCGACAAGCAACGTAGCACACAAAGTGGAGCTGCACACCCATACGAACGTCAACGGGATGATGCAGATGCACCAGGTCGAGAAAATAGATATCGCTGCCGAAGGCACGACCGTGCTCCAGCCCGGCGGCTTCCACATCATGCTTATCGGACTAAAGTGCCCGCTGAAAGAGGGGGACATCGTCAACATGAACCTGAACTTCTCCAATGGTGAGAGTGTAGCCATCACTGCACCCGTACAGACCATCAGCAAAAGCATGCAGACACCGATGCGCTGCGGAAACGGCAAGTGCGGCAGCGGAAAATGCGGCGGCAAGTAAGCCGGTAAGTCTTTCATGCCCTCATTGAAAAAAACAGTATCCATCCTGCTGCTGCAAGCGGGGGTCATCCTCTTCGCAGCGCTGATCTACTTCGCATGGGATGCGGACAAGCTCTACGAACTCCTCAACGGCGATGTCGTGTTCACCCCTTCCGAGCAGCCCTGCGAACTGCATGACGCCCCCTGCTTGGCGACGCTTCCCGATGGCACAGAACTGAGCTTCTCCATCACGCCGCGTCCCGTGACGGCCATGCAGACACTGACGCTCACCGTCGAGGCCAAAGGGCTCGATGCGCAGAAGCTCCGCGTCGACATCTACGGTACCGAGATGAACATGGGGCGCTACACCTACACCCTTGAAAAGTCTAAAGAGGGTCTCTACACGGGTCACGGCATGATCCCCTCATGCGTTCCGAACATGGAGTGGCGCAGCGACGTCATCATCGAAGAGCCCGGTCGCCGCTACGGCACCTATTTCACATTTACAACAAGGTAGCGCTATGAACAGCAAACTCGTCGTCATTCTTTTTCCCATCATCTTCGTCGTCTTCCTTGTGCTCTTCCTCATGCCCGCACTGCAGCACGACCGCCACGCCTTCACACTCGATGGCGCCAACGGCAAAGTAAGCCTCGCGGATTTCAAAGGCAAAGTAGTGGCGGTCTATTTCGGCTACGCCTCCTGTCCCGACATCTGCCCGACATCGCTCAGCACCATGGCCTCGGCGATGAAACGGCTGCTCAAAGAGGAAGCCGAGCAGGTACAGGTGATCTTCATCAGCGTCGACCCCGAACGCGACACCCCCGCCATGCTTGAAGAGTACGCCAAATACTTCTACCCGACCTTCACCGGCGTCACCGGTACGCCCGAAGCCATCAAAGAGGTCGCTTCGCGCTACGAGGGGACCCACTACGCCAGACTCGACGACAACGGCAGCGCCATGGGCTACAGCGTCGGCCACACCTCGTTCTTCTACTTCTTTGACCGCCACGGCAACTTCAGCTCCCGTCAGGAGCACAGCATGAACCCGGACGCGACGGCAGAGCATCTGCGCAAGGCGCTCGCACGCTAGAGGCGATGACGCGCATCAATGCAAATGGGGGCAATGCACGTTATCATTGTGCAACCAAATTAAAAAGAGCCTTTATTATGCAGCACTTTACCGACGGGACTCCCGGCAAAAGAGCGAACTATTTTCTCTCCCAGCCGCACCAGCCCTTTTTTCTTTTCGGCATCCTCTGGGCCGTTGTGCTCATGGTGCTTTTCGGCCTCGGCTTCAAAGGCGTTCTTGCACTTCATCTTCCCCTGCTCACGTTTCATGCCTACGGCCTCATCTTTATCGTCTTCAGCCAGTTCTTTACGGGCTTTTTGTTTACGACCTTCCCCCGTTTCTGCCAGAGCGAGCCCGTAAGCCAAACGGCCTACCTGCGTATCTTCGCTCTTTTTCAGGCAGGGGGCCTGCTCTTTGTGCTTGGCACTTTCTTCAGCACTGCCATACTCTCCGGCGGCATCGTACTGCTGCTCGCCGCGAACAGCCTGCTCGTCGTTCAGCTGCAGCGTGTCTACAACACAGGACGTATGAGCCGCAACAACAGCGACCCCTTCTGGATACTCACGGGATTTTACTTCGGTCTGGCTGCGCACCTGCTCTTCGCCGCAGAGATGCTGGGAACGCTCTTCGCTCTGGCGCTGCCGCTCTACGCTTTTGCCGCGCAGCTGGGACTCCTGCACTACCTCATTTTCGTCGCTTTTGCCGTAGCGCAGCGGATGGTCCCTTTTTTCAGCCACTCCATGGTCGAAAAACGCCCCTACTTTACCGCCACGGTCTTTGCCCTTCTGCTTGTCAAAAGCAGTGCGGCCCTTCTGGCATATAGCTGGCTTGAGATCGTCGTAGACATTGCGCTTGCGCTCTTTTTGCTGCGTGAGTTCCTGCGCTGGAAGCTCCCGCTTTTCAGCTCGCCGGCCATCTTGTGGGTGCTTCATCTCGCACTCTTCTGGCTCCCTGCCGGACTGCTTATGGGAGCGCTTGCAGGGCTCGTCACACAGCTGGGAGGATCACCCGCGCCACTCTTGCAGGTCCACCTCCTCTCACTGGGATTTGTGACGACCATTCTCATCGGTTTCGGTACACGTGTAACACTGGGGCACTCCGGCCAGCCGCCCCACGCGGACCGCTTTGCCGTTGCGCTCTTCTGGCTCACGCAGGCCGTTGTGCTGGCACGTGCACTCTACAGCGTACAAAGCGAATGGCTCTGGCTCTTTGACCTTTCGT
>JBFEWT010000014.1:0-29532 GCA_041546225.1 Sulfurimonadaceae bacterium | reverse complement strand
GTGCCCGTAGGAAGCGGAGCTGGGCCTGACCTTACGGAAAGACGGTTGGGAGAAGCGGGAGGAAGCGAGAGCGTTGCTTTGAGTGCGCAAAACACTCCCGACAGCGCACCGGCAGGTACCTCCGGCGGTGCGTCTCAGTCCACAAGCGAAAGCAGCAGTTCGACTTCCGGCACCACACCGACGAAGCTGCTCAAAGCGGGGCGTCTGCAGAGGTTTCAGCGACTCCAGCTGGTATCGACAAAGCATAAAAGCACTACGCGGAGCATCGCGCCGCGGGCTATCACGTCGGGTGCGGGATCAGAGGTCGCGAACATGCCGCCGTACCTCTCTTTGCACTACATCATCTGTCTAAACGGCATCTATCCGCCAAGGTCATAAAGCGTCACGCCTTCTTGACGAACTTGGCGGTAATCGCCATCGCCCCTATGCCGGGTATCTTGCAGTCTATGTTGTGGTCTTCTCTGTCGAGCAGTTTGATGTTCTTGACCTTGGTGCCCACCTTGACCGTGGATGAACTCCCTTTTACTTTGAGGTCTTTTATGACCGTTACGCTGTCGCCGTCTTGCAGGATGTTCCCGTTGGCGTCTTTTATGACAAACCCGCTCTTCTCAAAAGCATCTTTGGACCACTCGTAGGCGCACTCGGGGCAGACGAACATGCCTGCGTCTTCATAGGTGTATTGGCTGTTGCACTGGGGGCATTGGGGGAGTTTGTCCATGGTCGTCCTTTTTAAAAACATATTTTACACTATGCCGGTCTCTGCATACTCCGCATCCAATTATTAACCTATGACGGCGGGATTTAACATAGTAAAAGATATACTTCCGCAAAAGTTTTATTTAGAAGGAAATATGTGCCTTATACGTTAAAAACCATGGAAAACCTTATGCGTACCAGTCCCGCTCAAACAGAGTTTTATCAGGCTGCAGAAGAGGTGCTGCTTTCACTCCGCCCGCTTCTGGACAAAGACCCGAAGTATGAAAAACACAACATTATCGAGCGTATCGTCGAACCTGAACGCCAGATACTCTTTCGCGTTACGTGGGTCGATGACCATGGGCGTGTACAGGTCAACAAAGGCTTCAGGGTAGAGTTCAACTCGGCGCTGGGACCATACAAGGGCGGCCTGCGTTTTCACCCGAGCGTCAACGCCGGTATTATCAAGTTTCTCGGGTTTGAGCAGATCTTCAAAAACTCCCTGACCGGCCTCTCCATAGGCGGCGGCAAAGGGGGCTCGAACTTCGACCCTAAAGGCAAATCCGATGCCGAGATCATGCGCTTTTGCCAGTCATTCATGACCGAGCTCTACCGCCATATCGGGCCAAACACCGACGTGCCTGCGGGCGACATCGGTGTGGGTGCGCGCGAGATCGGTTACCTGTTCGGACAGTACAAACGCCTCACAGGACGCTTTGAAGGCGTTTTGACGGGTAAAAGCCTCAACTGGGGCGGTTCGTTGGCGCGTACCGAAGCGACAGGCTACGGAACGGTCTATTTCGCCCAGAACATGCTCGCAGACAGAGGCGAAGATCTTGAAGGAAAGATCTGTACCGTCTCGGGTTCGGGAAACGTTGCGATATATACCATCGAGAAGCTCTATCAGCTCGGGGCCAAACCGGTGACTGTCAGTGATTCGCGCGGTATGGTCTACGACAAGCACGGCATCGACCTTGAAACACTCAAGCAGATCAAAGAGGTAGAGAAGACATCACTCGAAGCCTATATAAAAGAGTACCCTAACGCCGAGTACATCCCTGTGGCAGAGTACCCGAAAGGGCGGCATGCGGTATGGACGATTCCGTGCTACGCGGCGTTCCCGTGTGCCACGCAAAACGAACTGAATGCGGCCGACGCCAAAGAGCTTCTTAAAAACGGCTGCGTCTGCGTCAGCGAAGGGGCGAACATGCCCTCCACCCGCGAAGCAGTCGATCTTTTCCTGGCTTCAGAGATCGCTTATGGTCCCGGAAAAGCGGCAAATGCGGGCGGCGTAGCCACCAGCCAGCTCGAGATGAGCCAAAATGCCGGTATGGAGTCGTGGGATTTTGAGACCGTCGACAATAAACTGCGCAACATTATGAAAAACATCTATCTGACAAGCAGCGAAACGGCCAAAGAGTTCGGAAAACCGACAAACCTCGTATTCGGCGCCAATATCGCGGGCTTCAAAAAAGTCGCAGACGCGATGATCGACCAGGGTGCTGTCTAACAAATCCGCCGCGGCGGATGCACTCGCTTCTGTAGGCTCTCTTTTGCTATCATAGTGTCATAGATAGACAGAAGGAGCCGCCATGCAGCTGCACGATTTCCGCTTTTTAAAGCCACTCATCTTCCTCCCCGTTATTCTCCTCTTGAGCGCCTGTTCAGCAGGTGACACGCAGTTCACGCAGGAGACTCCGGCGGGGTTCTGGTACGGCCTCTGGCACGGTATCATCTCCTTTATCACCCTTATCATCCATATCTTTAACGAAAATGTCGCCGTCTACGAGGTGAACAACACGGGCGGCTGGTACGACTTCGGCTTTCTGCTGGGGGTCGTCTCTGTCTGGGGCGGCAGTTCGCACGTGAGCTGCAGCTCTTCGGCTAAGAAAAAACGCGACAGAGAGTGGGAAGAGATAAGCGAAAAGGTCGAGAGCAAAGTGATGCGCAAACTCAAAGAGTGGGCGGAAGACGAAGAGGTCGCCGATACGTCCAAAGAGTGGGACGAGATCGGCGAAAAAGTCGAGAAGAAACTCAAACGCAAGATCCGAGAATGGGCGGAGAAAGAGTAAGCAAGGCAGAGATGAACGCCGGGGAGATCAGCGACTACCTTCAGAGCTTGGCAGACCCGAAGATCGCCGAACATTCGCAGCGTTTTTTCAAGACGGGTGAGGGTGAGTACGGCCATGGCGACAGCTTTCTGGGCATCCGGGTGCCGACGGTGCGTCAGGCGCTAAAGCGCTACAGAAGCGCCACGCCTGAAGTCGCGCAGGAGCTTCTGCACTCGCGCTACCACGAGATACGCCTCTTTGCCCTGCTGCTTCTGGTATATAAATTTGAGCGCGGAACGCCCGATGAACAGGAGAAGATCTACACGCTCTATCTCAACCATACGCCGTTCATAAACAACTGGGACCTCGTGGACTCCTCGGCGCCAAACATCGTCGGAAAATACCTCGAAGAGAAAGAGCGGAGCGTACTCTATGCGCTTGCGCGTTCAGCGTCGTTATGGGAACGCCGCATCGCCGTGCTTGCTGCGTTTCATTTTATCAGGCAGGGCGACTTCAAAGATATTCTGGCGATCGCAGAAGTCCTTTTGAATGACAGGGAAGATCTCATCCATAAAGCGGTGGGGTGGATGCTGCGCGAAGTGGGAAAACGCGACGCGGCGGCACTACTCTCTTTTTTGGATGCCCATGGCAAAGCGATGCCCAGAACGATGCTGAGGTATGCCATCGAGAAGTTCGACGATGAGACGCGGCGTCATTACATGCAGCGCCAGCCGTAATTCAGGTGCAAAAGAAGTAAAAACTGCTATAAGTTCATAATTAAAAGCTATACATAGCAAGAGGATGAATCGGGATGAAAAGTGTTTTGAAAGTATTGGCGGGCGTAACAGCTCTTGTCATGACTCTGCAGGCGCAAACGCCGGGCGAAGCGGTCGTGGAGAAGATGATAGAGGTGTACGGCGGCGAGAAAAACCTCAAGCAGCTGAACAATTATACGCAGCAGTGGCACATCGAGACCATGACCAGCGATACCAACGGCAGCGATACGCGCGAAGTCAACCTGCCCATCTTTTTGTACACAAAACTGCTCTACCCGCACAAGAGCGAGACCCGTATGCTCATCAACGACTACGGGACCAAAGAGTTTTCGCAAAAAAAGATCCAGGCGACAGGCCCGATGCTCGACGCGATGAAGCTGCAGCGCATGCGTCTGTACCATCCGCTGATCCTCAAAAACAACCTTAACGCCATCAGTGTGGAACAGACGCCCGAACACTACGTACTGGTCTTGAAAGAGAAGGCGTTGACGGCTAAATATTTTGTCTCCAAACGCAGCTACCTGATCGACAAAGTAATAGGCGAACTGAACATGGGCGGGCAGAAGATGGAGTTTTTGACCCTCTATGAAGCGTATCAGGCGCGTAACGGCGTCATGCTCCCGCATAAAGAGGTGAAGTTCGCAGGCGGCGTCAACACGGCGGTCATGCGCCTGCAAGAGATGAAGTTCACACCGCCTCCGCAAAAGCACCACTGATCTTTTTTCCTTCTGTTTCGATGCAGGGCAACGTCGGCCGCGAGGATGTTGGCCGACATTGCTAAACCCAAAAGAAAACCCGGCACGGTTTTAGGTGTGAAAGCTGTACAAAAACTGTTAGATTTAAACTAGATTTTGCTTTAGATGGCTATAATAAATGCTTAAAATTTTGTAATGTCCTAAAAGGTAAAAAATGAAAATCGTAGTGATCCAAGGTCCAAATCTCAATATGCTCGGAATTCGTGAACAGCAGGTTTACGGTCCGATGAAACTCGAGCAGATCCATGCACAGATGAAAGATTTCGCGTCTCAGAACAAACTTGAGATCGAGTTTTTCCAGAGCAACCTCGAAGGTGAGCTTGTGGACAAGATCCAGGAGTGTTACGGCGAAGCACACGGTATCATCATCAACCCGGCCGCATACACGCACACTTCTATCGCGATCCGCGATGCTATCGCTGCGGTTTCCATCCCGACCATCGAAGTACACATCAGCAACATCCACCGCCGTGAAGAGTTCCGCAAGACGAACATGATCGCACCGGTATGTGCCTCTTCTGTCGTCGGTTTCGGTCCGTTCGGTTACCACCTGGCAATGGTCGGTATGGTACAGATCTTTAACGAACTTGCAGCGGCGCAGGCGGCACAGCAGGCGCAGCAAGCTGCCCAGCAGCCGCAAGCGTAACATGGCACTCAAGCGTGTTGCAGGAGAGGGGCTTACGCTCTACCGCAATACGCATTTTCCTGCCCGTATCAAACGCCACAGCCCCTACCGCTACCGCGCCGTCATCGGCATCGGCGGCAACGTGGGGGATGTGCGGCGCCGTTTTGAGCGCCTCAGTGTGGCGTTGCAGCGTGCGCAGGGGGTCGATGTGATGCGTACGGGTCCGGTGCTGAAGAACCCGCCGTTCGGATTTCTCGATCAGAGCGATTTCTTTAACTCGGTCATCGAGATCGCGACCTCCATGCAGCCGCAGCGCTTTTTGCGTTTTATGCTGGAGACGGAGCGGCGCTTCGGACGCAGACGGAGTTTTCCCAATGCGCCGCGCACGCTCGACCTGGATGTTTTGTTTTTCGACGGGCGTGTCATCGACACGCCAACCCTGAAAGTGCCTCACCCGCACTGGCATGAGCGCGAGAGTGTAGTGATACCCCTCGCTTATTTCTGGAGATAATGGATGAAGATTTTGACATTCAGCGGATCCTCCCCGGCTGAGGCTTTGCGAAAAGCGCAGGTCGAAGTGGGTGAAGATGCGGTACTGATCGAGACCCGTGAGTTGCAGAAAAAAGCGCTGGGTAAAGCCGCACTGTACGAGATCGTGGTGGGTATCGACGAGGATGCGATCAGACCGCAGCCCTCACGCAGGCCGCCGCCGCACCAGCCGCCGCTGACAGAACAGAGACCTCTTGCGCAGAGCAGCAGCGACGTACTCTTCAACATCTCCGAAGCCGCCAAACAGATCTCGAAGATCGCCGAGGTGACCGACGCGGAGCCCGAACTTAAACGGGTCGTCTCCGAACCGACGGAACTCAAGCAGATCAAAGCGGAGATCTCCAAACTCGGCGACAAGGTCAAGCTGATCCAGAACATGATCTGGGATGAACGCTCGCCGGATCTGGACGCGGCCATTCCTCCGGAGTTCGCGGAGATCTACCGTCTTGCTGCGCAGAGCGGTATGAAGAATGAACACCTCAATGCGATCATGCAGCTGACCCTGCAGCACATGCCCTCGAAGATGCGCGAAAGTTCCGAGACGGTCAAACGCTATTTTCAGGTGCTGCTGCGCAAGATGATCCCCGTGCGTCTTGAGAACCCGCCGGCATCCGGTACGAAGAAGGTCATCATGCTGGTCGGCCCGACAGGCGTGGGCAAGACGACCTCCATCGCCAAGCTCGCCGCACGCTACTCCTACCTGATGGAGAAAAAGCACAAGGTGGGTCTGGTCGTACTCGATACCTACCGTATCGGTGCGGTCGAGCAGCTGATGCAGTATGCGCGTATGATGAAACTCGGTATCGAGACGGTGGTCGATCCGCCGGAGTTCTCCTCGGCCATCAATGCGCTGCGCTACTGCGACTATATCCTCATTGACACGATGGGCTCCTCGCCGTACGACAAGGCGAAGATAGAGAAGATCTACGAGTGCCTCGAGGGGAACAAGACCGAGTACAGCGTCGACGTGGTGCTCGTGCTGCCGAGCTCCATCAAGTACGAGGACCTCAAAGCGACCTACGACAACTTCGACACGCTGGGCATCGACACGATGATGTTCACCAAGCTCGACGAGACCCGGGGCTTCGGCAACATCTTCTCGCTCGCGTATGAGACGGGCAAGCCGATCAGCTACTTCTCCATCGGCCAGGAAGTGCCCGAAGACCTGGTCGTCGCGAGCAGCGACTTCCTTATCGACTGCCTGCTGAACGGCTTTGACCGGAGCAGGGTATGATGGAACATCAGGCAGCCAAACTCGAGCAGATGGTCTCGCAGGGCAAGAGCCCCAAGGCAAAAAAGACCCGTTTCATCGCGGTGACCAGCGGCAAGGGCGGAGTGGGTAAAAGTACCATCAGCTCCAACCTCGCCTACCTGATGGCCCAAAGCGGTCTGAAAGTCGGTATTTTCGATGCCGATATCGGGCTGGCGAACCTCGATGTCATGTTCAACGTCAAGATCAAGAAGAACATCCTGCACGTGCTCAAAGGCGAAGCGGAAGTGGCGGATATCCTGATACCGATCAACAAAAACCTGGTACTGATACCCGGCGAGAGCGGCGAAGAGATCCTCAAGTACTCCGATGCCTCTCTTTTCGAGCGTTTTATGGAGGGGGCGAACGTCCTGGATAACCTCGATGTGATGATCATCGATACGGGTGCGGGCATCGGCGAGCATATCCAGCTCTTCTTGCAGGCGGTCGATGATGTCATCGTCGTCACGGTACCCGATCCTGCCGCCATTACCGACGCGTACGCGACCATCAAGGTGACCGCACGTCTGCGCAACGACATCGGCATGATCTTGAACCAGGTGCGCAACGACAAAGAGGCGCTGGCGGTTTATGAGAAGATCGAGAAGGTCGCGGGTAAAAATATCGGCCCGCAGCTGCAGCTGGCCTATATGGGAAAGGTCAACCTTGACCAGAAAGTCTCCCACTCGGTGAAACAGCGCGCACTCTTTACCAAAGAGTTCCCTTCGGCCGTTCCGACCCGCGATCTGGAGCGTATAGCACGGCATCTCGCTTCCAAAGTGGAACGTAATATGCTTGTAGACTCAAACGAGAGCGGCCTTGGCGGCCTGTTTAAACGCCTGATGGAACACTTTTAGGTTGTAGTACCGTAGAAAGGATTGGACAATGCGCAGCACAAACTTTGTCTCCTTTTTTACTGTTCAGGGCTTTTTTATAGGGGTCGTGTTTTCCATTTTAAAATCGGAATCGGCCTATGGACTTCTGGTCTATACCCTGCTGGTCACCGCCATCTTCTACCTGCTGGCACACTTCTTTGTCGCACTCTATTTTCAGACCTTTCAGGCGAAGTCGCAGTTTTTCCCCAAAGAGATGCATGAGCGTCAGCTTGACCTGTTCGTAAGAGAGATCGGCAAACGCGAGAAGATGATCGAAGCGGCGCAGGAAGTGACGCGAAGTGCCGTGAAACTGAACGCCGACGAGGCGCGGAGAAGTGGGGCATGAGCGGTACAGACGTCTACTCTCAGGAGCTGAAACACCAAGAAGACCAGCTGGCGATCCAGTACCTTCCCGCCGTCAAGGCGATGGCGTTCCGTCTCAAAGAGCGTCTGCCGAGTTCGGTCGATTTTCTCGACCTTTCGGCTATCGGGACCGAAGAGCTTGTCAAGCTCGCCCGCCGTTATGATGCCAAACAGAACGATTCGTTCTGGGGATATGCCAAAACACGGGTATACGGTGCGATGCTTGACTACCTGCGCTCACTCGACGTGCTCAGCCGTTCCAACCGCAAGCTGGTCAAGGAGATCGAACGGGCCGTAGAGGTCTATATGGCAGAGCATGAATCGGAGCCGAGCAACGAGGAACTCGCAGAGATCCTCGGCGAAGAGGAAGCAAAGATATCCGAAGCGCGTATCGCCTCGGATATCTACATGGTGATGCCGCTGCATGACCAGCTCAACGCCGGCGACGAAGGTGCCGCACTCGAACAAATCGAGCGCGAAGAGCTTATTGATGTGATAAAGTCGGTGCTGATGCGCTATAATGAGAGAGAACAGATGATCATTCAACTTTACTATTTTGAAGAGTTGACGCTTAAAGAGATCAGTGAGATACTGGAGATTACGGAATCGCGTATTTCTCAGATCCATAAGTCCGTGATCCGTAAAATCAAAGAGACCGTAGGAGGCGACCATGGCTGATATACTCTCCCAAGAAGAGATTGACGCCCTTCTCGACGTTGTTGACGATGACGGCGGTGAACTGCTCGAAGAGACCGAAGATAATGTCTTTTCGCAGCGTCAGATCACGCTGTATGATTTTAAACGTCCCAACCGTGTCTCCAAGGAGCAGTTAAGAGCGTTCCGCGGTATCCATGACAAGATGGCACGTTCGCTTTCGTCGCAGATCTCGTCCATCATGCGCTCCATCGTCGAGATCCAGCTGCACTCGGTCGACCAGATGACCTATGGCGAGTTCCTGATGTCACTGCCGAACCCGACGAGCTTTAACGTCTTCTCGATGAAGCCGCTTGAGGGCAACGGAGTCCTGGAGATCAACCCGTCCATCGCCTTCCCGATGCTTGACCGCCTCCTGGGCGGAAAGGGCGAAGCGTTCGAGTCCAGCCGTGAGTTCTCCGATATCGAGATGAGCCTTTTCGAGACCATCCTGCGCGTTATGATGAGTACGCAGAAAGAGGCGTGGGGGCCGGTAACGGACCTCTATCCTACGGTCGAGTCCAAAGAGTCGAGTCCCAACGTCGTTCAGATCGTTGCGCAGAACGAGATCGTCGTTATGGTCGTTATGGAGATCATCATCGGGCACAGCTCGGGTATGATGAACATCTGCTATCCGGTCATCTCGCTTGAGCCGGTACTGCCCAAACTGGCCAGCCGCGACCTGATGCTTAACGAGACCAGCTCCAAGAAGAGCCGCAACAAAGAGCTGCAGGTACTTCTCGGCGGTGCAGATGTCAAAGTGGAAGCAGACCTCGGCAAAGCGGAGCTGACGCTTGAGCGCATACTCGAACTGAGCCAGGGCGATATCATCCGCCTCAATACGGCAGCTGACGATGTCGTTACGCTGAGCATCGACGGCGTTGAGCGTTTTACCGGCGAGATAGGGTTGAGACGCTTTAGAAAATCGGTTCAGATCAATGAAGTGATCGATACGGAAAAAGATGCCGTCAAACGTGCACTTAAAGATTTCGAAGCCAAACGCAAAGAGCGCATATCGGGCTTTAAAGAGATAATTCACAGCGGTGAAACAGAAGAGGAGAAGGTCAATGAATGAGTTTATGAATCTCTTTGTCAGTGAAGCAGTGGCAACGATAGAGGGGTTGACCGGACAGGCTCCCGTACTGGAACTTAAAGAGGAAGAGAACCTCTCTATCGTTTCAAACATCATCCCTCCGACAGCCCTTGTAGGTGTCAACGTCAGCGGAGCTGCCGAAGGGCGGGCACTGGTGGCGCTTCCGCCGTCCCTTGCAACTGCGCTTGGCGACCTGATGCTCGGCGGCGAGGGTGAAGGCAAAGACGAGATGGACGAAGACGATCTCGATGCGACAAAAGAGATCATCTCCAATATTATAGGGGCACTTTCGACGTCGCTGAGTTCGCAAAAAGAGCTGCCGCAGCTCAGTATGAAAGTCGATGATATCGAGTATATCCCCGAGACGGGCGAGGTGAACCTTGACGGCTACAGCAAGATGTTCGTCTACACCTTTTCATTGGGGACGATCAACTCGCTCATGATGTTCATTGTCGACCAGGCGATAGAAGATGTATTTTCGGCATCGGGCGAGGAAACTGCAGCTGCTCCGGAAGCGGGCATGCCGGCTGCTTCCGCCTCTTCTTCTGACGCTCCCGCCTCTAACACAGGTTCACCGGCAGCAAACTACAGCGAAGGCGAGATGAAGAACATCTCGCTGATCATGGATGTCAAACTGCCCGTACGTGTACGTATCGGTCAGAAGAAGATGCTGCTTAAAGACGTTTTGAACATGGATATCGGCTCTGTCGTGGAACTGAACCAGCTCGCTAACGACCCGCTGGACATCCTTGTCGATGACAAGGTGATCGCACAGGGCGAAGTGGTCATCGTCGACGGGAACTTCGGTGTACAGATCACGACCATCGGTTCAAAACGCGAACGTCTCAATCAGCTTAAGGGCTGATCCTCTACATGTGCGGGCAGACCCGCCCGCACCGCTGCAACTTAATTTCCTGTTTTATGTAACAAAAATTAGAGTTTAAACCCATCAAAACATGCTATTATTAAAACAAATAGGCAAATGACGCAGTCATCCTAAAGGCTTAGAGTATGGAACGACGCAGAGACGCTCAAAAAGAGCTGGCTAAAAGGTATGTTAGAGACATCAAATCAGCAGATGTCTGGAGTGTGTTCAAGATCATTGCGGACTTTGTACACGGTTTTGACGAGATGGGAGACCTGGGACCAGCGGTAACGATCTTCGGAAGTGCGCGGACCAGCCGGGACAACCCCTATTACAAAAAGGCGGTCTTGCTGGGGGACCGTCTGGGAAGCCGCGGGTTCAACATCATCACCGGCGGCGGACCGGGTATTATGGAGGGGGCAAACAAGGGTGCGTACAACAATCCTGATGTCGAGTCCATCGGCCTCAGTATCGACCTGCCGCAGGAGCAGGCTACAAACCCTTTCACGACCAAGGACGCGAGTTTCGAGTACTTTTTTTCGCGAAAGGTGATGCTGGTCAAGTACTCTATGGCCTACGTCATCTTCCCGGGAGGTTTCGGTACGCTCGATGAGCTCTTCGAAGCCCTGACACTGGTACAGACGCGCAAAGTCTCCGGTGTCAAGATCTTCCTCGTCGGCAAGGAGTTTTTCAAGCCGCTGGTCGATTTTATGCGCCACACCCTTCTGGCGGAGGGGATGATCGATGAAGAGGATTTGGATATTATTACGTTCACGGACAGTATCGATCTGATCGTATCGGAGATCGAAGTTTCCCTGGTGACACAGATGGAGGCTCTTGAAGATGAGGGACTGGAACAGACGAAGTATTACAAGGTACTCTCGTCGTATCTCAAAGGCCACAAGTCATGTGACCTGGATGAGCACAACGAGTAGATTTAACATGAGTGAAAGAGAGTTATGAGTAAGAAGAAAGTCTTAATCGGAATGAGCGGCGGTGTCGATTCGACCATCTCGACGATGCTGCTGAAAGAAGAGGGTTATGAGGTAGAAGGCGTCTATATGAAACTTCACAGCAAGCCGGGCTACCATGAGATTCATCAGGCACGCGCACAGAAAGCCGCGGACTTTGTCGGTGTGAAACTCCATATTCTGGATCTTCAGGAGACCTTTAACGAGAAGGTCTTCACACCGTTCATAGAGACGTACAAAGAGGGGCACACGCCCAACCCGTGCGCCCTGTGCAACCGCAACCTGAAGTTCGGGGCCATGGTGGACTTCGCCGACACTGTCGGTGCGGAGTATGTCGCGACGGGGCACTATATACGCCATGACGGAAAGAACCTCCTGCAGGCTGACGACGATACGAAAGACCAGAGCTATTTCCTCTTCTATATAGACCCGAAGATCGTACCGCGCCTGCTCTTCCCGCTGGGAGAGCGTAAAAAAAGCGATGTCAAGGAGATGGCGGCTTCGATTGAAGGGCTGGAGTCTTTTGCATCCCAGGCGGAGTCAAGTGAGATCTGTTTTGTCGAGACCACCTATACCGACGTGCTCAAAGAGTATGTCAATGTCGATGAAGAGGGTGAAGTGCTTGACGAAGAGGGGAACGTCGTCGGAACGCACAAAGGGTATATGCACTATACCATCGGCAAGCGCAAAGGCTTTACGGTAAAAGGTGCCCACGATCCGCATTATGTCACGAAGATCATTCCCGAAAAGAACCAGATCGTCGTCGGAAAGCGCGAAGCGCTGGAGTGCCATCATGTCGACATCGGCAATATCAATATGTTCGATGAGCGTACCAGTTTTGACACGACGGTCAAACTGCGCTACCGCACCAAAGCGGTACCGTGCCATGTGGAGATAGAGGGCGACAGGGCGACGGTCGAGCTTCAAGAGCCCGTATTGGGTGTCGCGGCAGGGCAGGCGGCTGTCTTCTACGACGGCAGCAAACTCATCGGTGGCGGCTGGATCGAATAACAACAGCTGAAAACATGTTATCATGCTGTTATGATATGTCAAACATGGTGTGATTATTTTATCCGGGACAATATCCCGTATCCTCAGGATTCCATTGAGTACAAACGTTCGGTCATAGCCAAGCTTATCTCCCTGCTTGCACTGCTGGTACTGGCGTTTGATATCTACAACAACCTCTCCAACGCTTTTGCCACGCTTGCACTGCTCGAAGTCTTCGGGATCGGTATACTGCTTGTCAATTACATACTCTTCCATTTAAACAAACTGGAACTTACCGTTGTATCGACCGTTATTGTCGGTGTGCTCTCCTTCCTCGCCATAGTCTCTTTGCACATTGAAGGTTTCGGCAAGGAGTCCGCACTCTTCTGGACCGCATCGCTGCCCATCTATGTGTTTGCACAGAACGGCCTGAAAAGAGGCGTCTACTGGAGTGTCGTCAATACCATCGGTATTGTAGCGGTAACCCTGCTGAGTGCGCTGGATATCGGCATGCCCATCTTCTCCCCCGAAGTGCTGATACAGATGATCATAGGCTACGGGGCGATCTCCTTTATCGTTTACTATTTTGAGAAGATCCGGTATGACTATGAAGAGCGTCTGGCGAAAACGGCCAGAGAGCGTGAAGTACTCCTTAAAGAGCTGCACCACAGGGTCAAAAACAATATGCAGGTGATGATAGGGCTGCTCTGGCTGCAGGCGGAGGACATCGATGAACCCAAATACAAGCAGCTCTTTCAGGAGAACATCGACCGCCTGCGCGCCATGTCGATCGTGCATGAAAGCCTCTACAAGGTGAACGACTTTGAAGAGATCGATATGTATGCATACCTTACGATGCTCGGCGATAACCTGCGTAAAGTGACAAAACAGGAGCTCGAGTGCAGGTGCGATGCCCTAGAACTGGATATGAAGAGCGCGTTGGGAATAGGCCTGATCGTCAATGAGTGCGTGACCAATGCCATCAAGTACGCCTACGAGGAAGAGAAGGGCGGTACTATCGCTATAGCACTCGAGCAGCGCGAAGACGGGCGTTACCGGTTAAGCGTAGAAGATCAGGGAAAAGGTTTTGCTGAAGGCGTGAAGATGCCTGAGGGTATCGGGATGATGCTCATAGAGGATATGGTCAAAAGCCTTGAAAACGGGGAGTACAGCGTCGTGTCTGACCATGGCGTCACGGTTACCGTAACGTTTGACAAAAGGAGCCATCATGTTGCCTAGATCGGTCATGATCGTTGAAGATGAAAGTGTCACGGCACGTTATATTTCCGGAATTGTGCAGAAGCTCGGCATCCACGTCGCCAATACCTGTGACAATGGCCGGGATGTGCTGGAAGCGTTAAAAAAAGATACGCCGGAGTGCCTGTTGATGGATGTCAACATCCGCGGCAGTATGGACGGGTTTGCCCTCAATGAGCTGATACAGCACGACTATGCGATCCCGGTCATATTTATTACCGGTTACTGCGATAACGAGACCCTCTCCAGAGCGTACGGGGTGAACGCTTACGGGTATGTGGTCAAACCGTTTACGGAACAGGACCTCGAAACGGTGCTCAGCAGCGCATGGCGGCGCTACCGGAAAGAAGAGACAGCCCCGGAGCATAAAAACAACGAAGAGCACACCCTCTTCATCTCCAAGGTGCATCGCTATGAACTGGACAGCAGGCGGCTCTTCTGCGATGAAAAAGAGGTCTGCCTGACAATGAAACAGAACCAGCTGCTTGAGATGCTTGTCCGGCACCGCAACAGTGTCGTCAGCTACCGCGAGCTGGAGTATGCCCTCTGGCCGGAGGAAGAGGTCTCATCTTCCGCACTGAGAACGCTGATCTACGGGCTGCGAAAACTCGCCCCGCAGCTGCAGATAAAGACCCAGAGTAAAAGCGGGTATACGCTGATCGTATGAGCATGAAATAATTTTATTTAGTTTAATTTGATATTTTTTTGACATTTTTTGACATTTTTATCTTAAAGTAGTGATAGGAAATTGTCACTGAGGAGTTAAGATGTTAAAAGCAAGCAATATTATGCTTTCCGTGGTAGCTATATTAGTTATCAGCGGTTGTGGCGGCGGGGGCGGCAGCAGCACGGGTGCGGTTGAGCCTTCGAGCGGCGGCGGTGTTATTGACGGCTATGTCTCGGGTGCGACAGTGTTTGTCGACAGCACAGGTGAGGGCGAGCACAATACATCGGAGATCACAACGACCACCGATGCCAACGGCGACTTTACCCTGAGCGGTACGATCGCCGACGGTACGAGTATCTATGCCTACGGCGGTACGGATATCAGTACCGGTTTCCCGTTTGAGGGAAGGCTCTCGACAGTATATGACGCTACGCGTCTGCCTGTTATCCTCTCTCCACTGACAACATACGTTGCCGCGGTAATGAAAGCGGATGCAACAGCGACATTTGACAGCGCTGCAAATACGGTCGCCCTTAACCTCGGACTGGATGCATCTGTCATCAACCTTGACCCGATGACGAACAGCGATCTCTTTATGGCTGCGCAGAAGGTGCAAAAAGTCGTTGAGGTCATTGCGTCGGCTACCAAAGATGAAGGCGAAACGTTTAACACGGCCTATGAAAAGGTATTTACCTCTCTGGCGGATCCGCTGACGTTTACGAGCGATTTTAATGCGACCGAACTGGTCGCCAAGGTCGCAGATGACCAGGCAGCGGCCATTGATCCTACAGTCTACTCCTTCCTCGAAGAGTTGAGCGAGACTATTGATGAGTTGAGCGCAAACATCACTTCGACCTCGCAGTTGGACGGTTTTGGAGAGATGATCAATACCTATGCCGAAGTAGTCGAAGGCGCGCTTGAGAGTAATGATACGGCAAGTATCGATGAGCTGACAGCGACGCTTAATGATATGAATACGACAGAGGTCGCTGCCGAGATTGAAGCGGATACCTATGTCGACCCTCTTATCGCTGCTCTTGCAGAGGTAGAGAGTGCCCTGGATAACAATATCAGCTATCTGGGAACGAACAGTTCTGACGCGAACATTACGGCAGACCTGGTACTGAGCGATCCTGCGGCGGCGCCGTTTGACACGGCAGACCTGAATCTGACATGGTCTTCGAACAGCGTGGCGGTAGATGTCTCGACGGGCGCTGTCACACGAAGCGACACGGTCGATGTCGCGGTACAGCTTAAAGCGACAGTGGCCAATTCGCTGGTCTCAAACAACCGCACGTTTGATCTGGTTGTCAAACGCAATGAACATGCACCGGTCGCAGGTGCCGATGCGTTAACGCTTAATGAAGACGATACAAACGTATCCGTAGATGTTCTGGCAAACGATACCGATGCGAACGCGGACGTACTGGCAGTAACGGCTGTGTCGACGCCGGCAAACGGTACGGCTACCATCAACCTCGATGGGACGGTCTCCTACACGCCGGCCGCGAACTACAACGGGGCCGACAGCTTTACCTACACGGTCAGCGACACTACGGGACGCAGCGATGTCGGTACAGTGAGTGTAACAGTTGCCGCTGTCAATGATGCGCCGACCATCTCCGGTACGCCGGCCACGTCGGTCAATCAGGATGCTCCGTACAGCTTTACGCCGACATATAGCGATGTCGAAGGGGATACCCCGACGTTCAGTATCGTCAACAAGCCTTCATGGGCTGCATTTGATACGGCGACTGGTGCGCTTACGGGTACGCCTGCCAATGCCGATGTAGGCATTACGGCAGATATCAATATCTCCGTAACGGACGGTGCGGCGACAGCGTCGCTGCCGCTCTTTGCTATCGAAGTCATCAACGTCAACGATGCGCCGACCATCAGCGGCACGCCGGCAACGACCGTCGATCAGGATGTACCTTACAGCTTTACGCCGACGGCAGATGACATAGATGGGGATATTCCGACTTTCAGTATTGTCAACAAGCCTGCTTGGGCCTTGTTTGATACGGTAACGGGTACACTCTCGGGTACGCCTGTTAATGCGGATGTCGGTCTTACCAGCGGCATTGTAATTTCGGTTTCGGATGCACTGGTCACAACGGACTTGCCGGCATTTGACATTGAGGTGCTTAATGTGAACGATGCACCAACGGCTTCAGGTGCGACATTCCAGGTCAAGGCTGCTGAACCGCTTGACGGTGATCTGAGCCCTTATGCGGACGATATCGATGTGGGAGATACATTGACGTTTGCACAGGTCGGTACACTGACAGGGCTGACGCTGAACCCTGACGGTACTTTCACTTACAGCAACGGGACGGAAGGTACGTACACGTTTGACTACCAGGTTTCCGATGGCAGCCTTGCCAGTAATACGGCGACAGTCACTATAAATGTCGTAGCCAATCTGGTTCCGGTGGCAAGCGATATCGCGGTAGGCACGGACGAAGATACGCCGGTAGCAATCGATGTCGTTGCCAATACAACGGATAGCGACGGTTTCTTGGAACCATCTACGGTTGCTGTCTCCGGTACAACGAACGGTGGTGTGCTGGCAGTAGATCCGGCAACGGGTGTAGTGACCTATACGCCAAATGCAGACTATAACGGCCCGGACAGCTTCACTTATACGGTGCAGGATGACCAGCTGGCACTTTCCAACGAAGCTACGGTTACAATCACAGTCAACCCGGTTAATGACGCACCGACCATCGCAGCGATCGATAATCCGGCGGCGGTAACGGTCAGTGCAGTGAACTTTGATGTCGCTGTACTTATTGATGATATCGACAGCGGGTCACTGACGCTCAGTGCCGTTTCTTCCAATACGGCAGTCGCAGCAGTCGGCGCAAGCGGGTCGACGGTATCTGTCGATCCTACAGGTGTCGGTACGGCGACGGTAACGGTCACTGTCTCTGACGGTGCACTTGAAGCACAACAGACCTTTACGGTCACGGTCATCGACGATCCGGTTCTCTCGGATTACAGTTTCTATGACGGGCAGTATCTTTACGATTTCTGGTTGGATGTCGAAGGCGGTACGGGTGCTCCGATGTATGCGGAGAACTTCCTTAACGGAGGAGTTGCAGAGAGCACGGAATACCGCTTCAACGGCACTGCGTGGGACGTAGCCCTGCCTGATGCAAATATGGTGGTATGGGACAGCGTTAACATGATGTGGGTACAGGATAAGCAGATTCAGATCAACTATACGATCAGCCCGGATACGCTGACGCTCTCGTTCCAAAACGATGCGCATCGCATCGGGACAGTCACCGATCTTTCTCTTCAGATCCGGGATATCCAGACCGGTCCGTCGTCAACTTTGCCGGTAACCTTCTCGCCGGGTGCGAAACAGTACACCTATGAGTTCAAGCAGACAGATGATACGTACTATACCAACTGGCAGGATGGTACAGGGTTTGGTACACTGGAAGACTTTATGAATTACGACGGGACGTTCTATGTAAGTCCTTTGGGTCTATTGCCTATTGTAACTCAAAAAAGTGCAGGCGGTATGCCGGCTGTAGACAGCGACGGATTTGATATTACAATACTTGTACCTGGTATGACGGGTAATCTTGTGACTGCAGACGATAATACCAACGTAGTAGGTACATGGAGTGTGGGATTCCTGCCAAACGATTCGGAACTGACGGTCTTCACAGAACTCAATACAAGTGCTGTAGACTATGCAGGTTATGAAGAAGGGGATCCTACCTTCGCACTGCTTTACAATGGCGAGGTGTATATGGGAGATTATAGTGCGCCGATGGCAGATTTCATCACCAGGGAGAGTGCAGGTTATAACCAGACAGCGATGGATGACATCTTGGCTGCGTTCGCAAGCTATACACCGCCGGTCACGCCATCGGAATTTGACAGTATGGTCAATACCCCTATCAACCAGACAGACTGGGATGCGATGGCTAAAGTCGATGCCTCTGCACTTGTCGATATCTCCTTGTGGGGTATCTGGATGAACCTGAATGGCGAAGAGATTGTCTCGATCGATTCCGGAGCGATCCGTATCGAGGAAAATACGACGGTTTCCTTTATTGATAATCTTGGGAATGTGTCAGGAAATTATGGATATACGGTGAACAACACGGCTACCGGACCGGAATATAACGTTTCCATGCCATCAGGTCCTCACCTGTTCGGCTTTACCGGTGTTGAGTACGATGAAGCGGCGCTGGAATCGATGTTCGGCATTCCGCTGCCGGCAGGTTCCATGGCGTACGAAACGGCCCACCTGTCACAGGCAGACTCCTATGACTTCTGGGGGGCACTGTACTCGTATGATATTAACTTTAATCCGTACACCTTTACGACACTTGACGAGTTCGTAGCTACCAACCAGGGCGGTATCGGCGGATACGTTTTCCATGTCCAGGGCAATACTGGCCTGCAGTTCAACACCGGGGATGCCTATGCCGATACCAGCAGTAACGGTACGATCGCCGTGATCGATTTCACCGATCCGGCTAATCCGGTTGTTGTAGGTGGTGGTACGTGGAGTGTCGTTGATAACAATGGTGCCGATGTTATTCTTGTGGATGTCAGCGGTACGACGATTGCAGTCGGCATACAGAATGACGGCTCGGGCGATTACGTTGCAGAGGGCGAATTCTATGCGGCTGGAACCGGTGACAAAGAGATCAAGTTCAACCTGATCACACGTGATGCATTGGTTGAGTATTTCAACGGTGGTGCTACGCCTCCTCCGTCGACAGACCCGACAGAGATCATCGCGACCTTTGATGCAGCGACATATACACCGCTTACTCAAACGGAGTATGATGCAGAGATCAAGGGGACCTTCCTGACAGATACCGATTTTTGGGGTGTCTGGCCAAACTATAACGGAACATCCGTAGATGTTGATGGGGACAGCCTCTACTTTGACAGCAACGGGACCTTGGTGGTTTCTGGTCTTGATGGGACATTGCTTCTGGCCGGTGCTTACACCGTAAGTGTCAACGAAGCGACGACAAGTATTGCCGGCGGCCACAAGTTCGCTCTGACCGGTACGACGTATGACGATGCGGCACTTACCAGCATGCTGGGCATTTCGATGCCGGCAGGTTCACTCGCGTACGAAACGCTGCATCTGCGCCTTTCAGATGAGTATGATTTCTGGGGACCGGCAACATCGTTGGATTCTACACAGACACCGCTGAATGTGGCAACGCTTGAAGAGTTCGTGGCCGCTAACCAGGGTGGACTGAGCGGCTATGTGTTCGGGTTTGACGATACCGGTTCGAGCGCATTGCAGTTCAATGCCGGTGACAGTTATGTCGACGGTGCGAGCAGCGGTACGATTATCCGTATAGATATGACTACGCTTGCGGTTGTCGAGAGCGGCAGCTGGTCGGTGACAAACGATGGTGTCCAGGATATCATCGTGATCGATCTGGCAAGCAGACCTGTACCATACATCATCGCAGTTCAAAATGACGGTTCGGGTGATTATATCGCCGAAGGTGAGCTGATGCCGGCCAATACGGGCGAGAAAGAGCTTAAGTTCAATACCACGGCGAAAGATGCGCTGGTAACTTTCTTCAACTCTCTGTAAAATTGCGCGGGCTTTGGCCCGCACTTATCTATTTTAAAATCTTTCTCAGATCTTTCATATAGGGTTTGAAAAGTGCTTTTTCCTCTTCCGTGACATGAAAGGTCTTCTGGTGACGTTGCAGCTGTTTTTGCAGCTGTTCTCGCATGATCACTTTCTTCTCTTCATCAATATCCTGATCCTCTATCTCGTTGAGCTGGCGTTTGAACTTTTCGATGAAAAGGCGCTGCTGTTTGGTCGATGTCAGTGCCATATAGATGCGCTGTATCGCACTCCAGGAGGCGATGTAGTCACGGCCGTCCGTGAAGCCCTGCGGCTTGAGGATCGCTTCGAACTCGCCGTTAAGCTCAGGGTCGGAGAGGATCTTTTCAAAAGGTCCGTTTGAACGCTTTGCACCGTTGGAAGGTCTGGCGAGGAGTTTTTTCATGACATGCTTCTGCCCCATCCACGTCTGTACCTTTGGGTAGGTGACGATAAACGCTTCGATCTGTGCGGGTTTCAGTTCCGGTGAGGCATATGAGGCACTTACGAAAAAGACAAATGAGAGCAGAAATCGCATAAAATTCATGGGGACTCCGAGGTTAAATATGGAGAACACTATACTTCAAAGTCGGTAAACGGGCTGTTAAAGCTGCGGATATCCGGGAGGAAGTCAGAGATAAAAAATCTTTTTTACTCTCTGCTAAGTGTCTCGCTGATATAATCGCGTCATTATTTTGTTGCCAGAGGATTCGTATGCGCGGATATAAGATTTTTGCCGGTTCAGCTTGTAAAGAGTTTGCACACGATGTGTGTAAAAACCTCGATGTCCCCCTTTCAAAAGCGGAGATCAAACGTTTTAGCGATGGAGAGATCAGTGTTCAGATCAGTGAGAGCGTACGCGGACGCGACGTCTTCATCATCCAGTCGACGGGTGCTCCTTCAAACGACAACCTGATGGAACTGCTCATCATGACCGATGCGCTTCGCCGCAGCTCGGCAAACTCCATTACGGCAGTCGTCCCGTACTTCGGTTATGCGCGTCAGGACCGCAAAGCGGCGCCGCGCGTTCCGATCACGGCAAAACTGGTAGCGGACATGTATGAAACGGCGGGCATTGACCGTGTCGTCACGATCGACCTGCATGCGGGACAGATCCAGGGCTTCTTCAACATCCCTGTCGACAACCTCTACGGCTCCATCATCTTCCAGGAGTATATCCAGAGCAAGAACCTCTCGAACCCTGTCATCGCCTCTCCGGATATCGGCGGTGTTGCCCGTGCACGCTACTTCGCACAGAAACTCGGTCTTGAGATGGTCATTGTCGACAAGCGCCGCGAAAAAGCGAATACTGCCGAGGTGATGAACATCATCGGTGACGTAGCAGGCAAAGATATCATCATGATCGACGATATGGTCGATACGGCAGGTACGATGGTCAAAGCCGCAGCGGCACTCAAAGCAAAAGGGGCCGCTTCGGTCATGGCCTGTGCTACGCACGCGGTACTCAGCGGCAAGGCGTACGATAACATCAACAACGGCGAACTCGACGAGCTGGTCGTTTCCGATTCACTGGAGCTCAGAGGCAAGAGCGACAAGGTCAAAGTCATCACTGTCGCACCGCTTTTCGCAGAAGTGATCCGCCGTGTATACCATAACGAAAGTGTCAACAGCCTCTTCGCGTAAACAACTCCCATACATACATTCCCGCATAGCTGCGGGAACGAGGAAACCATGAAACTAGAAAACATTAGAAACTTCTCCATTATCGCGCATATCGACCACGGCAAAAGTACACTGGCCGACCGTATTATCCAAGAGTGCGGCTCTGTCAGCGAGCGTGAAATGTCATCGCAGATGATGGACACGATGGATATCGAGCAGGAACGCGGTATTACCATTAAAGCGCAGAGTGTACGCCTTGACTATGTCAAAGACGGCGAGCATTACATCCTCAATCTCATCGACACCCCGGGCCACGTCGACTTCAGTTACGAGGTGAGCAAGTCGCTCGCATCCAGTGACGGCGCTCTTCTTATCGTCGATGCGGCGCAGGGGGTCGAAGCGCAGACCATCGCCAATGTCTACCTGGCGCTGGACAACAACCTCGAGCTGCTTCCGGTCATCAACAAGATCGACCTTCCTGCCGCCGAGCCTGAACGTGTCGCAGAAGAGATCGAGACGAGCATCGGCATCGATGCTACCGATGCACTGATGGTCTCGGCAAAATCGGGCATCGGTATCCGTGAACTGCTTGATGCCATCGTCGAGCGTATTCCTGCACCTGTAGGCGACCCTGATGCGACGACGAAAGCGATCATCTACGACTCATGGTTTGACCCGTACCTCGGGGCACTTGCGCTGGTACGCGTCTTTGACGGCGCGATTTCCAAAGGGCAGCTGGTCAAGCTTATGAGCAATAACGAACAGCATCAGGTACTTGACCTGATGTATCCGCACCCGCTTAAACGTCAGAAGACCAGTGCGATCAAATGCGGTGAGATCGGTATTGTCGTACTGGGGCTTAAAGAGGTCTCTACGGTCAACGTCGGCGATACCATCACCGATGCCAAAAACCCTACGGCGGAGCCGGTGGGTGATTATGAACCGGCAAAACCGTTTGTCTTCGCCGGTCTCTACCCGATCGATACGGACAAGTTTGAAGAGCTCCGCGATGCGCTGGACAAACTCAAGCTCAATGACAGTTCTCTCAGTTATGAGCCGGAGACTTCCGTGGCACTGGGCTTCGGCTTCCGTGTCGGTTTCCTGGGTATGCTGCATATGGAGGTCATCAAGGAGCGTCTGGAACGCGAGTTCAACCTCGACCTTATCGCTACGGCCCCTTCGGTCGTCTATAACGTTTACCAGACCGACGGCAGCATGATCGAGGTGCATAACCCGTCCGAACTTCCGGCGGTCAATCATATCGAGCGTATCGAAGAGCCTTACGTACGAGCGACGGTCATCACACCGACGGAATACCTTGGAAACGTGATGAACCTGCTGGTGGGCAAGCGCGGCATACAGGAGAAGATGGACTACCTGAACGAAGAGCGCGTGCTGCTTGAGTATTCGCTGCCGATGAACGAGATCGTCGTGGACTTCTACGACAACCTCAAGTCCATCTCCAAAGGGTATGCGAGTTTTGACTACGACCCGAGCGAGTTCCGTCAGGGCGACCTGGTAAAACTCGACGTCAAAGTCGCGGGAGAGGTCGTCGATGCCCTCTCCATTATCGTACCGCGCAATGCGGCGGAATCACGCGGGCGTGCACTGGTGAAAAACATGAAAGAGCTTATCCCGCGTCAGCTCTTCGAAGTAGCCGTACAGGCGTCCATCGGGAACAAGGTCATTGCCCGCGAGACGGTCAAGTCTACGGGCAAGAACGTTACGGCCAAGTGTTACGGCGGTGACATTACCCGTAAACGAAAACTGCTCGAGAAGCAAAAAGCGGGTAAGAAGCGCATGAAGGCGATCGGCAAGGTCCAGCTGCCGCAAGAAGCCTTTATGTCCGTTTTGAAAATGGACTAAGATGCGCTGCATGGTATGCGAAGGGCTGAGCCTGACGCATATCTGCCAGCCATGCCGGCACGAACACCTCAGACCCACCCTTACAAAACGCAAGATCCTCGGAAATATCCCCGTCTACTCTTTTTATAACTACAGCGACATCGAACCGCTCCTGTTGACCAAACATTCCGATCTTGGCTTTTATGTCTACACCCTTCTTGGCGAGAACGCATTGAGACCGTTTGCGCAGGCATTCGAATGTGAGGGCAGAGTCGCCGCATTGGGGATAGACGAACATGTCCGTCACGGCTACAGCCATACGGCGCTGCTCGTAAAGTCCCTTGCATCAGACGTTATCACACCGCGCCATAATATGCTGCGAGCATCTTCCAAAGATACCTACTCGGGGCAGAACTACCAGTACCGCTTACTGCATCCGCGCCGTTTCAGCGTGGGCAGCTTCAGCGAAGAAGAGGTGATCCTCGTCGATGACATCATCACGACGGGCCTGACCCTGACACAGGCGGCAGAAGCGCTTCACAGGGAGGGGAAAAAGGTGCTGGCCTGCCTGACACTGGCAGATGCGGAGAAGAAAAAGAGCTAGAGAGGCATAGACAGGCGCAGGAGAGTGCTTCAGCCGTGCAGCGGCAGGGTGAAAGTGACGGTATAGCTCTGCGGAGTCGTGTTGACTGCAAGTTCGCTGCCATGAAGCTCAAGGATACTGCTGACGATATCGAGCCCAAAACCGATGGACTGGTAGACAGTATTGTCGAGTGCTTTAGTGCTTGCGCCGTTGATGCTGTTGGTAATGGATACGGTGGCACTGCTCTTATTGTCCGTGCTGCAGCCGATAATCACTTCGCTGTCGGCAGGGGCATACTTGAGTGCATTGATGAGCAGGTTGTTTATCACCTGGCGCAAACGGGCTTCATCGCCGTCTATGGTTATATCGTGCGGTACCTGCACATTCAACGCGATATTTTGCTGCTGCGCAAGGATCGTGTTCTCTTCAATGGATTGTTCCACAAGCTTTTTAAGCTGAAAAGGTGCGGTCTCGAGGGTGATCTTGCCCGTTCCCAGTGCGGCGGCTTGCAGCATCGTGTTAATCAGCTCCAGCGAGCTGTCGGCGGCGGTGTGGATGCCCTCGAGCGCCTGGCGGAGCTTTTCACCGCTAAAGTCATATTTGATAGCCATCTCTGCAAGAAGTTTGGCGGCGCCGACAGGGTTTCTAAGGTCATGCGCGACATGTCCGACCATCTCTTTAAGACGGTTGTTCACGGCCAGCAGGGAGTGCTCTTTTTCCTGAAGCAGTATGAAGTTTCCGATGGCGTTGGCCAGCATGGAGATCAGGTCGTGTTCCATCTCTGAGAAACCGAATTCGCGCGGTTGGGTGGAGGTGAAGTTGAGTGTTCCGTAAAGGGTCTCCCTGACATAGATCGGCGCGGAGATATATGATTCGAGCTTGAGGTTGACATAGACCGGATGCCCTTTGAGCTCTTCGATCTCGCCGACATGGGGAAACCCGAGTGTGTGCCCGCTTTTGGCGACCTCTCGGCAGTATGTCCCTTCGAGTTCGAAGACATCGCCTTTGTGGAGGATGTCTGTCAGCGGGGTGACGACATCTTTGAGGATATACTGTTTATCGTCCGTGATGTGGCTGACGATGCCGGTCTGCATCTGGAATATCTCAATACCCGCGCGCAGGTAGCCGTTGATAAGTTCGTTAAAGTCGTCGTAATGACGGGTCGTCAGGTTGTGGACAAGTTTGAGGTTGTGTGTCATCGCCGTGAGCTGATCGTGTTGTGAAGCGGAGCGGTCAAGCTTGAAGTAGGTGTCGTTATCGATAAAATCGGGGTAGCGCATCAAGAGCTCCTGAAGAGGGTGCAAATATTCTTTTTACTATATACTCATAGCTCTTAATAGCGACTTTTTGAAATGATCTACTTTGTATAGGGTTCTTCAGTCGTAAGCCGTGTATCGACGATGGCGCGTCCGACGGTGAAGTGGTAAAGGCTCTGGAAATCATGCCCTTTCAGACCGAGCAGTTCATGCACCATGTCATCAAGAAAACAGCCGATACCCGTTGCACTGAGGCCCAGTGACGTCGCTTCAAGGTAGAGCTGCTGGCCGATGGCGCCGCACTCATGATAGAGCTCTTTGTAGCGCTGCGGCCCATGCCGCTCTATCTGCGGCGAAAAGTCGCAGAGCATGCCAAGAGTGAAGGCGCCGTCTTTGGCGATATCCTGATTGCAGGAGATATGTTTGGCTTTAAAACGGAAGTCTCCCTTTTCAAGCAGAAACAGGCCCGCTTCCACCTCTTCGTAAGCAAAGCGTTTGTCTGTAAGTTCCTGCAGGCGGGCAAGGTGGGAAGCGTTACGCAGGAGCAGGTAGAGCCCCGGCGGCACCTCTTGGACATTGTGCACGAAGAGCAGCAGGTCCGCCGCCGTCTCTTTGCCGTCGAGCGGACCCGCTACGCTCGCTAGCAAGCGCATAAATTCCGTTTTACAGATCTGTGAACGCTGCATGTCCATCATCTGCGCGCTTCGGCGCTTGAGGATGATCTCTTTGGCCGAGGCGCTCGGTTCTCTTGGAACAGCGGCTGAGCGTGCAGCGTCGCGCAGTTGTGAGGGATCCGCACGGGTAGCCTGCTCAACACGGTCGATGGCCTCCCAGTGAACATGCCCCGGACTGAGGCGGTTGGCTGCTCCTGAAAAATGTTCGGGCAGTGCACAGAGCAGGGGGTCAAGATCAAGGCTCTCCTTGTACGGTTCGGGCGTGAACAGAAGCAGCATATCGGCGGATTCACGCTCTTGGGGGATAAAGCGTTCACCCTGATCGAGCCCGATAAGCCGCTCAAGCGCATCGGCGCCGCAGTTCTGTACTCTTTGACAGTGCCAGCCAAGGGCATTGGCGCTCACTTCGAGTGCACGCCAGGCATGCCCTGCGTCAAGCTGGGAGTAGCGGAAGCTTCGTTCGCCGTACTTCCACGCCTCGCGCCAGAGTACGGAACCAAGAGCGATGAAAAAACTGCCGGCGGGCAGGCTCTCCCAGACGCTGGTCTCAAATTCCGCCACGGCTTCGAGCATATGCTCTTTCGGGCTGTAGTGGCAGACGCTGCTTGTGGTATGTACTGCCTCAAGCGGGGGGATGATGAGATAGGCCTCAGTCGGGTGGAGATTGCCGCTGGAGGCGTTGCAGCGCAGTGCCCAGCGTTCGTCTCCAAAGCGTTTCCATGCCGCCAGCCCCAGTGAGAACTGCATCAGCTGCGAGAGCGACTCTGCGATGAGCGGAGCCGCAGGGAGCGCAGCAGGTTCGAAGATGAGATGATAGGGCGGTGTCGGGTTGCCGGATGCAAGGGGCAAGACGATACGGCGGGCGCCTTCATAGCTGCGGAAAGGGTCCGGCTGGGTCGCCCAGTCCATATAGCCCAGTGAGCGTGCATAGCGCTCGAGCCGGTGCTTGGTCGTTTCGTGGTAGTCAAAGATGGTTTGTATGGCATTCATGCAGGGATTGTGCTGTAAAGCCTCTAAAGGAGAACTTTACGAAGAGGGTTGGTTCAGCTTTTTAAGAGATACTTTTTCAAGACGCTCTGCAGCTCTTTGTCGTCGATCGGCTTGGAGAGGTAGTCATCCATGCCTGCCTCCAAAAAGCGTTCGCGGTCGCCCTGCATCACATTCGCCGTCAGTACAATGATCGGAGCGGTCTCTTCATGGGAAGCGCGGATGTTCTGCATCGCTTCCGTCCCGCCCATCACCGGCATGTTCTCGTCCATCAAGACCAGGTCGTACGCTTTCTTATTGTACATGGTGACGGCTTCTTCGCCGTTTTGGGCGATATCGCATGTCAGACCCATCTCCTCGAGGAGCAGCTTGATGAGCATCTGGTTGCTTTTATTGTCTTCGGCGACAAGCAGGTGCCCCTGAAGTTTTGCCGGCATTGCCGTGGTTTCCCCTGCATCTTCTTTTTGGATGACGTGCTGCTGTTCCAGCGGCAATATCAGGGTAAAGGTGGAGCCGTTGCCTTCGCTGCTTTCGATCTCTATGCGTCCGTCCATCATGCCCACCAGCTCTTTGGAAATACTCAGCCCGAGCCCGGTGCCGCCGTATTTGCGCGTTGTGGAGCTGTCGGCCTGTTCGAAGGGGTTGAAAATACGTTGTTTGGCTTCCTCGTTCAGGCCGATACCGGTGTCGCTGACATTCAGGTAGAGTTTCCCCTCGCAGTAACGCGCAGTGATGGTAACGCTGCCCTCTTTTGGTGTGAACTTTATGGCATTGCTTATAAAGTTTGAGATGATCTGCGAAATCCGTACCCAGTCACCGATATAATGGTCGGCAATGCTTTTGTCTATCTGTATCGCATAGCTGATGGTTTTCTCATCGGCTTGCTGTTTGAACCGCCCGTAGAGTTGCTTGAGGGAGTTTTCCAGATGGAAGGGGCTCGGGTGAAGCGAGAACTTGCCGCTTTGCATCTTGGCAAGGTCCAGTATGTCGTTGATGAGGTGCAGCAGGCTGTCGGAGCTCTCTTTGATGATATCGAGATAGCGGACAACTCCCTTGTCCTCGACTTTTTTCTGCAGCAGTTGTGTAAACCCGATGATGGCATTAAGCGGTGTCCGCAGCTCATGGCTCATGTTGGCCAGGAACTGGTCTTTTGCTTTTTGCGCCTGCATCGCCCTGTCGCGCGCTTCGATAAGTTCGGTGACGTCATAGCGTACGGCGAGGTACTCGATAATGTTGCCCTCAATGTCCAGCAGGGGGATGATGACGCTTTCAACGTAGTAGGCGTTGCCGTTTTTCTTGCGGTTTTTAATGATCCCTTTAAAGATCTTTTTCGCCTTAATGGTCTCCCACATCTCTTTGAAGAGCTCTTTGGGCATATCCTCATGACGGATGATGTTGTGGGGCTTGCCGATGAGCTCATCTGACGAGTAACCGCTCACGTCGCAAAACTTCTTGTTGATGTAGGTTATCTTGCCCGTTGTGTCCGCCTTCGAGACGATGGCGCTTTCATCAAGGGCATTGACGAACTGCAGCGCTTTCTGCGCAAGTTCGAGGTTCCGCCTGTTCTCCTCTTGCAGCTGATCATGCAGACTGCTGATAGTCCTTTCGGACTCTATGGTCTGCAGGTGCTGCTCCAGCTGGAGTTTGACAATATAGATCAGTGCCAATGCCTCAAAGACGACGAATGCACCGTGCAGCAGTACGATGTCCAGGCCGCAGCCGTAGTTGAAGACAATGATCGGGGTGTCGAAAAGGTGGATGCCGTAGAGCTGAAGATAGTTGAAAACAAGATGGTGTGCGATAGTGACCGTAGCAGCTATGAGGATAGGGAAGACATCCTTATAGAGTGTCAACAGCGCCATGGCGATGAAGATGTGAAAGTGCATCTCCAGACGCCCGAGGTGCTGCTGGATGTAGATCAGCGAAAAGAGCATCATGGCCGTGGCGATGATGGCGCGGAGGGTACGGGTTCCCTTGAACAGTCGGTAGGAGAGGAGCACTGTCAGGGTGATGAAGCCGCCGCCGACAAATCCGAGCAGGTACGATCCGTAGGTCAGCGATGTGACGAAGGAGGCTATGAACCACTGTACACATAGCAAGAAGATCATGACCCGGTCAGCCGCTATGAACCCTCTGTTCATCCTTTCTTTGGCATGATCGGGGATGGCCGGTATCGCAAAGGGCTTTGTTAATGTGCGGATCATCCGTTTTCCTTGAGAAGGTCTTGATAGAGCTGTTCGCGGTTAAGCGGATGGATGAAGTAAAAGCGCTTGAGGTGCCATTGTTCATCATCGGCCCGCTGTAACAGGTAGAGATGGTCGGTATGGTTGAGTTCGTTCTTGTCCAGCAGCGAAGGGGAGAAGAGCAGCCGGAACTCCCGTTCTATCTTGCGCAGCTGCTCAGTGTCGAGATAGACTCCTTTGAAATCAGCGTCAAAGGACTTTGCAAACTGATCGGCCTGCGCAGGTTCGATGT